>JAQGJO010000394.1 GCA_028290595.1 Hyphomicrobiales bacterium
CACCGCCCAACAACGAGCCGACGCGCACGGCAGCGCTACGCGCCGCCTACGAGGCGATGATGAAGGACCCTGCCTTCATCGCCGACGCCGAGACGCGCAAACTGGGGGTCGACTTCCTCGATGGGAAGTCACTGCAGGCGCTCGTCGCCGACGTGGCGACGCAGCCGCAGGAGATTGTCGACCTGTTGAAAGAGATGACGCTGCCGCCGAACTAGCCGCGACCTCGGTGTCATCCCCGACGACTGCGTAGCAGGCGAGCGGGGATCCAGACCTAATGGTTCAACAGCGTCGATCATCGAGGCCGTTGCAACGCCTGGATTCCCGCTCGCGCCTTCGGCGCGTCGGGAATGACACTCTGGACGTTTACAGCGGCGCCTCAGCGAGCTTCCTCTCCATATCCGGAAAATCCTGCGCGAACATCTTCGCCGTGTCCGCGCGCAACCGCGGCGCCACGTGTTCGGCAAACAGCTTCATGCTTTTCCTCGCATGCTCAGCCTTCATATTGCCGATGTGGAACTGGATGAGCAGGTTGCCAACCTTGGCTTCGCGCACCAGCTCCAGGATCGCCCGATAGACCGTCTCCGGACTGCCGACGAGGATCGACTGCGCCTTGCGCAATTCTTCCCAGTCCTTCACGTCGCCCAGCATCGGCTGGCCCGGCGTCGAATGCTGGAGATATTGCCGGAAGTCGGCGGTCGTCATGTTGGGAATGCCGGGGCCTGCGGTCATCGAGCGGCCCTCCTGCCGCAGATGGCCCTTGAAGCAATTCTTGATGAAATAGAAAATGCCTTCCTGCGATTCCTGCTGTGCCTGTTCGTCCGTCTCTGCCACATAGACCGACATCAGAATGCCCATGCGGAACGGATGATAGGTCTCGCCGTGCTCTTCCAGCACTTTGGCGAACTGGATACGTCCCTTGGCGAGTTCGGCGCCGTGCTGGCGTGACGACAGGAAATAGCTGTAGCCGCGCTTAGCCACCTGCACCATCGTTTCGCGCGAGCGCGAGCCCGGAATCCAGATCGGAGGATGCGGCGTCTGCGTCGGCTGCGGCCACGGGTTCACATAGCGCATCGGATAATGCTTGCCCTCAAACGCGAAGGGCCCGCCGCGCGTCCAGCCGGCGTGAATGAGGTCGACGGCTTCCCAGAATTGTTCGCGCTGGATGGCGGCCGGCGTGTCGTAGTTGAACGTCTCCTGGCCGGCCCCCGGCGCAAAGCCGGCGACGACCCTGCCGTCCGACATATTGTCGAGCATGGCGTATTCCTCCGCCACGCGCAGCGGGTTCATGTGCAGCGGCAGCAGATTGGCGAGAACGATGATCTTGGCGCGCGTCGTACACTGGGTCAGCGCCGCGGCGATCAGGTTGGGCGCCGGCATCAGGCCATAGATATTCTGGTGATGTTCGTTCAGTACCATGCCGTCGAAGCCAAGTACGTCGGCCTGCGCGAGCTGGTCGATATATTCGCGCAGCAGCCCCTTGCTGCGAACCGGATCCCACAACGTATTGGGAACGGTGATCCATCCGCTTTCATACTTTTCGTCGAAATCCGGCGGCAGAAACGGATAGGACATGAAATGCCAGGCAAACAGTTGAACCGGACGTTCCATCGGCGTTTCCTCTTGATTATTGGTGCTTCAAGGCACCTTCGGGAACCAGCTTGCAGGCTTTTAGAAATTTGATCATCGCCGTGTCGAAGCCGGTCGCATCTTCGATGCAGCAGGCATGGCCCGTATTCGGCAGCATGACATGCTGGGCGCCGGGAATGCGCGAAGCGGTGAGTTTGCCCGCCTCTAGCGATTCGTCATATTCGCCGTTGATGACGAGCGTCGGCACTTTCACGCCTGCCAGCCGGTCGGTCATGTCGAAATTGCCGCGGGTGCGGAAAATCTGCGAGATGCATTTCGACGACAGGTTGTGCGAATTCTCGACGAAGAGATTGAGCAGCCATTTGCCACGCGGTGTGTCGGCAAAGCCCGGCGCCACATAGCCGCGCATCAAGGTCATCATGTGTGGACCCGGATCTTTCGGGTCGAAGCCTGCAACGATGCGCTCTGGATCGCGCGGCCCGCTGCTTGATCCGCCGACGAGCACCACGGCTTGCGTCATGTCGGGGTGCTCGATGGCCATCAGCAGCGCAATGCCGGAGCCGACGCTGACGCCGGCGAAGATGGCGCGGTCGATGCTCTCGTCGGCGCAGACGCCGAGCACATCATCCATCATGTCACGCAGGGTGAACGTGGTCTCGGGTTTGTCGGACAGGCCGTAGCCGCGCAGGTCGATGGCGATGACCCGGTAGAACGGCGAGAACCGCGCCACCTGATGGAGCCAGAGCCGCCGGTCGAACGGGTTGGCGTGGATGAGGACGAGCGGCGGCCCGTCGCCATGCACTTCGTAATGAATTCTCACACCGTTCTTCGAACTATAGGGCATGGTCTGGCTCGCACCGAAAATGGATCAGGACTCAGGGAGACTGGTTCAGGCTAGAGCCCGCTCGGCCTGGGGCGATGTCGCCTGCAGCCGTGGCGCGACTTCTTTCGCCAGCAAGGTCAGCGATTCGCGTTCCCATTCGGCGTTCGGGCCGCTCCAGTCCATGCCCGAGATCAGCAAGGTGCCGAACGGTCCCGCCTGCGCGCGCAAGGCCGCGAGTTTTTGCGCCACGGTGTCAGGCGAGCCGTAGATGACGCGCGCGTCGATCATGTTCTCTATGGTGAGATCGCTGTCGGGCATGGCCGGGTCGGACTTCAGCGCCGACAAGCGGCCGAGGCCGGAGAGCACCGTGTGCATGTGATCGAAGAAATGCGCGAAGGAGCTGCGCTTGTCGTGCAGACGCGCGCGGGCTTCCGCATCGCTGCCTGCAACGAAGACGCTGCGCACGACCCGCCAGTCGCGGCCTTCCGCCGGCTTGCCATATTCGAGGCGGCCTTCCTGGAACATTTTCCAATGGTTGGAAATCAGCGACGGGTCGATCAGCCCGCTCGTCAG
>JAQGJO010000398.1 GCA_028290595.1 Hyphomicrobiales bacterium
TCAAACTGACCGGCCCCGAACAGTTGAAGGCCTTGTTGCCCGCCATTGGCGAGAACGACGTCATGCCCGGCACGCTTGAGCACGATATCGATCGTCGCGAGAATCGCAGGGTCGTCATCGATCACCAGAACCCGTGCCACGGGCGCCTCCGTAAAGGCCGAGAAAATCAGCTAAAGGTTGCATGTTCGGTAGGCGGCAGCAAGGGCAAGTCCTATCTTTCGGGAGCCCGCGAGTCCCTCTCAGCCGAAGCTCTGCGCGGCTGCTTCGCCGCCGCCGAAAGCAGCCGCGCGACCGCCACAAATCGCCGCCTACACAGGGCTTCTGCTGAGCAGTATGGAACGCCGCCAAGCTCGATCAGAGGTACTGTACTCCGCGGCAGTTGAAGCGACTCCATGGAGGTAGCTGGCGCCATAGCAAGCAAATATTCCCCCTCATCCTTCTGTTCCGCGCAGAATCCACGTCTTTGCGAGCCCAGGGGAATGCCAATTGGTTTCCCTGACCTCGCCATGACGAACAACACGTCATCCATCACAGCGTGAAGAACCCGCGATCGACACTGTCGTCGCCGGCGACCGTTCCCGGCGTCGGATAGCTCATGACGAAATCGTTGCCGGGAATCTGCGGGAAGCCGCGGAAATTGTCGGCGTTGCCAAAGCGGTCGCGGCAGGTCGCGAAGCGCTTGTCGCAGCCGGCGCGGATCGTGAACGCATCGCCGGGCGCGATCGGCTCCGGCATCGCCTGCCACAACGTCAGCCGGATCTCGCCGGATACGACGCGGTGCTGCTTGATCTCGACGGCGAGGCCGGCATTGGCGCCGCCGGTCCAGTCCAGCCGACCGGCGCCGAACAGCCCGTCGGCATAGGCGCCGAGGCCATCGGCGGTGAACATCGAGGCGCCCGCAGCGCCGCCACCGTACCACTGCCGCGCCAGGCGGGATTGCCGAGATCGACGCGGCATCTGGCATCGCCGAGATCGACGCCGCATTTCGCGGTACAGAGCCGCCCGCTCTCCTGCGACAGCAGGTCTGCGAGGCCGCGCAGTTCGGCGGTAAAGGCGGCGCCCTCGCGTCTGATTTAACCGAGCCGGCCGCGCGCGGTGAGCACGCGCAGCGACACGTCGCTCCAGTCCACCAGCCAGGTCTCGACGGCGGCGGCGTCATAGCGCCCGGCCGCCAGATCCGCTTCGGTCAGCGTCGCATCGTCGAACGCGCCGGCGATCTCGCCACCGATGCGCACGCTGCCATCGACCGGCTTGGCGATCCGCCGCGCATAGGGCGCAAAGCCCGCGCCATAGGTCTTCAGCAGCGGAAACGCCGAGGTCACGCCATCGCCGATGCCGATGCCCTGATCCAGTGGCGATGGCGTCAGGCCCGGCGCGCTCGACGCATGATCGAGCCGGTCGCGCCAGCGAAAGCCGTGCAGCCGGCCGCGCCGTTCCTCGAAGAACGCGACGACGCTTTGCAGCGCCGCCAGCGTCTTGATGCCGTAGCCGGCATCATAACGCCGCCGCGAATCCGCCCAGCGCGCGTTGCGCGCCTCGCGCCCCGAACCGAACGACACGATCTCGGTGCGCCGCTCCGGCCCGCCCGCGCTCTTCAGGGCGATATCGAGCGGAAACAGGATCTCGTGAAAGGCGGTCATGAGATGGATCTCACTATTCTTCGTTCCCCGGACGCAGCGCAGCGCGAAGCGGTGCGCTGCAAATCCGGGGCCCCGATGATGCGAAGAGAGAAGTCGGGATACCGGCTCTGCGCAGCAGCACGTTGTGCTGCATCGCGCCGGGAAAAGAATACGGCGGCCTCACAAGCTCCGCTGCCCGCGCGCCACCGCGCGGGCGATCTGGCCGGTGACCCCGCCTTCATCAAATTGGCATTCATCCGAATTGGCTACGCGCTTAAGGACCGCATCGTTCAACGCGTAAGATTGTCGGTGCGCAGACCGAGTTCGCGCCGCGGGTGGCAGTGATGGTCTTCGCGGCATAATTCAGCGCGAAAGGTGCCACTGCCGCCGACGACGCTTTCGGCATCTTGGTCGTTTGTCGTTCGATAGATGCCGGTTAGTCAGGGAGCCCTGCAAGCCTCAAGCCATCCACGGCCATTTCGAAGTCCTGTGGTCGCCTCACGAGCAACCAGTCATCGAGGTTGCCGACGCGCAGTGTGGGATCGAGACGGCGAACTTCGACCATGGCTCTCCGGGCTTCCGTCATTCGGCCAGCCAACGCGTGAGCCGCCGCCGAGAACGCGGCGACGCGCAAGATGTTCGGCTCCTCCTGCGAAGCCTTCTCCAGGCAAGAGACCGCTTCGTCGAAGCGACCGCAGTACATGTGCGACATCGCGATTCCGGTCCACATCTGGAAGATCTCGGGATCCAGCGGACTGAGACGCATTGCCCGCAAAAAATAAGCGATGGCGTCGTCGTGCTCACCCATCGAAACCCTTTGGTATCCGCCAAGGTACCAAATGGTTGAGAGATTGGGATTGAGCACGAGCGCCCTATCGACGTAGGCCCGACAGGTCTCCAGATCGCCGCCGAAATGTGGCCACGCGTGACCGCCCCTGGTCAAAGCCACCGCATCGTTCTTCCCAAGTTTGACGGCGCGGCTCGCCAAGCGCCCGGCCTCATCGCCATCGACCCGGCGGTCTTTCAGCCATCGGTTCATCTTGAGCCAGTAGTAGCAGCCTGCGGCCATCCCATAGGCCGACGCGAAATCCGGATCGATCTCGATCGATTTATAGAAAAAGGCCAACGCCTCATCGATTCCGGATTTGGTCGCCAGATGAAACTTGGCAAGGCCACGCAAATAGTAGCCGTAGGCATCGAGCCGCTCGGTGGGCTTTTGCTTGGAACGTTCGATCTCGGCAGATTCGAGTTGCGGCGCCACCGCGCCCACCACGCTGGCGGCGACCTGATCCTGAAGCGCGAAGATATCCTCGAACGTACCTTCGAACCGCTCGCCCCAGAGGTGGGCTCCGGTCGTGGCGTCTACCAGCTGTCCCGTGATGCGCACCTTCGCGCCTATTTTGCGGACGCTACCTTCCAGCACGTATCGAACGCCCAGTTCACGCCCGACCTGCCGGACATCGACCGCCCGGCCCTTATAGGTGAAGCTAGAGTTGCGGGCGATGACGAATAGCCAGCGTATTCTCGACAGAGCCAGGATGATGTCTTCCACGATGCCATCGGCGAAATAGTCATCCTCGGCATCCTTGCTCAGATTCACGAAAGGCAGAGCCGCGATGGACGGACGGTCGGGAAGTGCAAGGGGCTGCGTTGCGCCGCCGTCCGGAGACCGGGCCCCCGCCCGCTGCTGCGTCGGTTCGTCCACGCCAGATCTCTCCGTAACGTCGCCGATGAAGCGGAATCCCTTGCGTGCGACCGTCCGGATCAGGCGCTGTTCGCGGCCGCTATCCCCGATCGCTTTGCGGGCAGCGTTGATATGGCTGGCTAAGGTCGAGTCCGAGACAGCTTTTCCAGCCCAAACGGCATCGAGAAGCATCTCTCTGCCGACGACACGGCCGCTGTTCGTCAGGAGAAAGACGATCAGGTCGAATACTTTTGGTGCCAGGGCGATTTTTTCCCCGCCACGGGTAAGCTCTCTTCGGTCTGGATCAACGACGCAATCCCCAAACACGAACGTCATCCGGCATTCCTCTTCGCTTTGGCGCGAAGAGCAATCGAGGGAATCTCGGCGTCGCGCGCTGCCAGCGGAGGCTTTGTAGCACCGTTATCCCGTCGGTTTGTGGATAAAGTTCCAAGCCGCTGTCGCGCGAAATACAAGGTATTCGCAAAGTCTCGGAATTCGATTTGAGGCATGCTTTGCACGGCAACCTCGAAGACGCGATCCCTGTCGCCACGCCAGTAAAGGCCGCGCCTTGCAATGGATCAGTCAGCCCCCTGCAATGAGTCGCACAAGACCGAGGTATTTTAATACCGAGCAACGATGAACCAATCGATGGGACAGCTAAACCAGTTAGCGAACGCGACATTGCGTATCGGAATTTGCGCAGCGGCTGCGCTGCAGTCGCGGACCGACGAACCGGCGCGTCAGCGCGCTGATGCCGCAATCGGGCGAGCGACATCGACACGATCCGACGGCATGGGGAGGAGCCGTCCATGAGCAAGCTGATCATGCGCAGACCTTCACAGGAGAATCCGCCAGCCGCACCTGAGGCGCGCCGGAGCAACGGGCCGACCGCCGACAGGCGTCCTGCCGATGTGGAGATGGCCCGCGTGCTCGGGACCGAACCGCTTCGCATGGCCTTGGATCCGTCTGGTGCCGCGATAGCCCACTGGCAACATGAACCATTGCACGACGTCGTCGAGCCCATGACCCATCACGTCGTCATGGCTTACAACGGTACGATGCAGCGCATGGAGCGGCGGACAGGAAGATCGGTTGCGATTGGAACGTTTCGTCCCGGGGTTGTGATCATCATTCCGGAAGGATCAAGCTCGCGATGGGATATTCCGAAACCTGTCGATGTCGTTCAGCTCTATCTTCCGCACACCATGCTCGAGCGCGTTGCCGGTGAAGCCGACATGGCCGCTCCTGGCGACCTTCTGGAGCGAACGGCGCATCCCGACCCCATTACATCGCGGTTGCTCTTGAGTGCGGCGGACGTCCTGGAGGGCAACGCGGCCCTGGATACCCTGTTCAGGCAGCAAGTGACGGATCTTCTGGCCACGCGCCTCCTGGCTGCGCACACCGGTTCGCCAACCACCTTCCAGCCGACCATGGGTGGGCTGTCGCCGAAGGTCCTGCTCCGCGCCATCGAGCGCTTGCGCTCGGACAGCGATGCGGACGTCTCCCTCGCTGCGCTGGCTTCGGATGCGGGCCTGTCCCGATTCCATTTCTGCCGTGCCTTCAAGGAAAGCACCGGGCTTTCGCCTCATGCCTGGCTGCGACAGCACCGGCTCGAGCAGGCCATGCAAATGCTGCGCGACACCGACGCCTCGGTCGTGTCGGTCGCAGCGGCGCTGGGTTATGCCTCCCAAACCGCCTTCGCCGCAGCGTTCAGAAAGCTGACCGGCGAAACCCCCAGCGATTGGCGACGACGCGCGCGTTAGCAGCAATCACTCGACAAGCACGTCAATTGCTCTGGGGCAGTTGCACGCCTGCCAGATCATTGTCGCATCCACGCTAACAACGGATGGAGACAAAAGATGGCCTGGAATCTCGCCAGCCCTGGTCATGGCAAGCTGGTTTATGCCGCCGGAAATGCGACGAAGTCGCAGGAGAGTATCTCAGACGAGCTGCTTCTGAAACGTGTTGCGGAGGGCGACAAAGCCGCAATGCACATCATGTTCGCTCGCCACCGCGTCAGAGTATTTCGCTTCATCCAGAGAATGGTCCGCAATCCGGCCATTGCCGACGATCTCGTCAGCCAGGTGTTCCTTGATGTATGGCGATCAGCAAACACGTTCGAAAGCCGCGCACGAGTTTCCACGTGGCTGCTCTCGATTGCCCGCTTCAAGGCGCTGCACTCTCTACGAGAGCGACGACATGAGCATATCGAACAAGACGATGTGGCTGGAATCGTCGATTCCGCAGACACCCCGGACGTGGCGCTCGATCGCAAGGAAACGAATGTCATCTTGCGCGCATGCATCAACAAATTGTCTCCAGCTCACCGCGAAATCATCGACCTGGTATACTATCACGAACAGTCGGTCGCTGAAGCGAGCATGATTGTCGGCATTCCCGTTGCCACCGTGAAGAGCCGGATGTTTTTCGCGCGCAAGTACCTTGCAAGAATGCTTGTGAGCGCCGGCTTCGAGGCGGCAGCGATCCGAACAAACGATAAGGCCAGACAAGCAAGACCATCTCGCGGGTCGGATCTCAAAGAGCGAGCAATTGGTGACGGCACGTGGGTTAGCAGCAATCGCTCTACAAGCACGCCAATCGCGCTGGGGCAGTTATAGACCTGGCGCGCTAAATCATCGCTGTGCCCACGACCACAACCGACGGAGACAAGAGATGGTCTGGAACAACTCCATCAAGCTCCTTGCGACCCGATCGAGACGGAGCGCGATCGCAACAGCGCTCATGTACGCCATTTCAGCAACCGTCCGTTTCACTTCTGCGACCGGCGACGAAGCAAATCTTCCAACTTATTCCCAGCAAAGGATCCATGACATGACCTCCTTCACGACCCAAGACGGCGTCACCCTGTTCTACAAGGACTGGGGCCCGAAGTCCGCGCGGCCGATCGTTTTTCACCACGGCTGGCCGCTCAGCGCCGACGACTGGGACAATCAGATGCTGTTCTTCGTCGGCCAGGGCTTTCGCGTGATTGCTCATGACCGCCGTGGCCATGGCCGCTCCAGCCAGGTGAGCGATGGCCACAACATGGATCAATACGCCGCCGATGTCGCAGCGATTGTCGATCACCTCGATCTTCGCGACGCGATTCACGTCGGCCACTCCACCGGCGGCGGCGAAGCCGCACGGTATGTTGCGCGTCACGGCAAAGGCCGCGTCGCCAAGCTGATCCTGATCGCGGCCGTACCGCCGCTGATGCTGAAGACGCTCGCGAATCCAAACGGCTTGCCCATCGAAGCATTCGACGGCTTGCGTCGGGAGTTCCTCGCCAATCGCTCGCAATTCTACATGGATTTCGCGAGCGGTCCGTTCTACGGCTACAACCGTCCGGACAGCAAACCATCGCAGGCGATCATCTGGAATTGGTGGCGCCAGGGCATGATGGGTGGCGCGAAAGCGCAGTACGAGAGCATCAAGGCGTTCTCGGAGACGGACTTCACCGAAGACTTGAAGAGCATCGCCGTGCCGACACTGGTGGCGCACGGCGATGACGACCAGATCGTCCCCATCGTTGCCTCTGCGCCACTCTCGGCGAAGCTTTTGCAAACGAGCACGCTCAAGATTTACGAGAAACTGCCGCACGGCCTGTGCACGACCCATGCCGATGTCATCAACGCCGAGATGCTGACTTTCATCACAGCCTGAGCGGCCTCGCTTCACCCTCCCGCGCGTCATCGATCACCAACGGCTTCGCCCCTCGTCAAGAGCGGCAACGGTGACGCGCGGCCGTTTGAAACGCCCTTTTTCAGAAACACAAACCCACGGAGTGAATGACATGCGAATCGTCATCATAGGCGCCGGCTTCGCCGGCATGTACGCCGCACTTTCCGCAGCCCGCCTGCGCGACATTCAGGGCGTTTCGCCCGAAGAACTCGAAATCGCGCTGGTATCGCCAGAGCCGATGCTGGTGGTTCGCCCGCGGCTCTACGAACCGAAACCTGAAACCCTCACCGCACCGCTGCTCGAGGTGCTCAAGGCCATCGACGTCGTCTATGTGCAAGGCAGCGTCGAGACGATCGACACACAATCGTGCGTGGTGGGAATCGTCACGGCCAAAGGCACAAAGAAGAGCCTCTCCTACGACAGTCTGGTGCTGGCCACCGGCAGCCGGCTGTTCCGTCCCAACATTCCCGGTCTTGCCGAACACGGCTTCAGCGTCGACTCGCTCGACGAAGCGGTCGCCCTCGACAAGCACCTGCACAGCCTGGCGAAGCGGCCCGCGGTGAACGGGCGCGACACGGTCGTCGTGGCCGGCGGCGGGTTCACCGGCATCGAGGCGGCAACCGAAATGCCGAAGCGGCTGCGCGCGATTCTGGGCAAGGATGCCAAGACCCGCGTCATCATCGTCGAGCGCAACAGCGCGATCGCACCCGACATGGGCGAAGGTCCCCGCCCCCTCATTGAGGACGCGCTGCGCAAACTCGGTGTCGAAACCCGCCTCGGCGCCGGCGTCGCCTCGCTCGACGAATCCGGCGTCACATTGTCGAGCGGCGAGCGCATCGAAGCCGCAACCGTGATCTGGGCGGCCGGCATGCGCGCCGCCCCGTTGACCCAGCAGGTCTCCGCCGAACGCGACAATTTTGGCCGGCTGCTGGTCGATCGGCATTTGCGCGTGCCGTCGGTGCCCGGAGTCTTCGCCACCGGCGATGCCGCCAGAGCCGCAAGCGACGATGTCGGCAACTACGCGCTGATGTCGTGCCAGCACGCCACGCGGATGGGCGCCTTCGCCGGCAACAACGCCGCCGCCGAGCTGCTGGGAGTCGCGACCAAGCCATACCACCAGAAGGCCTACGTCACCTGCCTCGACCTGGGCGAAGCCGGCGCGCTGTTCACGCGAGGCTGGGACCGCAAAGTCGAGATGGTCGGCGAGCAAGCGAAGAAGACCAAGCAGGAGATCAACACCGTCTGGATCTATCCGCCGCGGGCTGAGCGTGCCGCCGCGCTGGCGTCGGCTGATCCGGAACGCGTGACCGATCTCTAGACGACCCAGGCGATGACGGCCGCGCCCCCCGCTGGCAGCGCGGCCTGCTCAACCGAGACTGGCCAGCAGTTCTTACCATGAAGCAGGAGACAAACATGACCATGACACAAGAGACGAAGAAGAGCCGTGACACCATTTCACGCCCCGTTAAATCGGGTCCCGACGATCTGGTTCCGTCGCGCTACGCGGTACAGGTCGGCGAGATTGAGGTGCTGGTGGTCAGCGATGGCGTGCTACCGCTGCCAACCACCATGTTGGGGCACAACGCCGACCCCGCCGTCCGGGCGGCCTGGATGCGCGACATGTTCCTGCCGCCGGACGCTTTCGACTGGGCGCTGAACGTGGTCGTGGTCCGTAGCGGCGGTCAGACCATCCTCATCGACGCCGGGCTAGGCTCAGACCCGGACTTGCACTTGCCGCGGGCCGGGCAGTTGATCAAGCGACTGGAGGCCGCCGGCATCGATCTCGCTTCTGTGACTGACGTGGTGCTGACCCACATGCACATGGACCACATTGGCGGGCTGCTCGTTGAGGGGGTCAAGGACCAGTTGCGTCCAGACCTGCGGATCCACGTGGCCGCCGCCGAGGTCAAATTCTGGGAGTCGCCTGATTTCTCCCACACCGCCATGCCGACGGGGTTCCCGGACGCGCTTCGGTCGGCGGCCAAGCAGTTCGCGAAAGAGTACAGCAGTCATCTGCAGTTGTTCGAGGAGGAGAACGAGGTGGCGCCGGGGGTGGTCGTCCATCGCACCGGCGGCCACACCCCAGGGCACAGCGTGGTCCGTCTGACGTCCGGCGGCGACGCGCTGACGTTCGCCGGCGACGCCGTGTTCACGGTCGGGTTCGACCAGCCCGACTGGCATAACGGCTTCGAACACGACCCCGACGAAGCAGCCCGCGTTCGAACCCGTCTGTTGCGGGAGATTGCAGCGACCGGCGAGTTGCTGGTGGCCACTCACCTGCCGTTCCCGTCCGTCGGCCATGTGGCGGTCGATGGCGACGTGTTTCGCTGGGTGCCGGTCTTCTGGGACTACTGACCGCTCGTTGGGTTAGGGCCGAGCTAGGGCGCGTACTCATGGCGTTAATGAGTTCACGCCCTAGCTCACTCGGAAAAACCTAAGCTATGGAAGCACAAGCCACTGCGGCAAGACTTCCCGACCGTCACAAACTCCGCTGCCCCCGCGCCACCGCGCGGGCGATCTGGCCGGTGACGTAGCTCTCCGAACGTCGAAAACTTTCCACGTCCGGCGTGGCGATCGAGACGTGGATGGTGTTGCCACCCTGCCCGGCGATGCCGAGCTTGCCGTCGGGGCCGCGCTGCAGCGTCACTATGGCTTGGGGGCCCGCCTCGCCGGCGAGGCCCACACCGCCATCCATCAGCGGAAAATAGCTCGGCGTGCCGATCACCCCGCCGGCGGCGAACGGCTTGATGCCGCCGCCGGCAAAGGCGCGCGGCGCGCCCGGCGCATTGTGGGCGCTGCCGCCGAACAGGCCGGACAGCGCCTGGTACACCGCGCCGGAAGCGAACGCGTTCTCGATCGGCTTGAACGCCGCCTTCAGCGCCAGCGACTTCAGCACGTCCTCGAACTGCTTGCCGCCGGTGATCGACGTTGCGAACGCCTGCGTCATCACCTTGGAGAACGCCGTCACCGACGAGGTCAGGTCGAGTGTCTTGGTCCGGATGCTGTCGAGTCTGTCGGAGGTGGCCTGCAGCTCGCTGCCGGTATCGGTCATGTCAC
>JAQGJO010000403.1 GCA_028290595.1 Hyphomicrobiales bacterium
TCCCGCATATCGACTGCAGTTCATCTCGTATGTCTTCGCGATGATGGCCGATAATATAGAACACGTCATCAGCTATTGGTATGTGTTCCAGAAATTCCATTCACCAGCTCTTGGCGGCTTTGCGGTGCTGTCGCATTGGCTGCCGTTCTTGCTGTTTTCGGTGACGGTCGGCGGCTTGGCCGACCGCGTCGATCCACGCCGCATCATTCAATGCGGCATGGCGCTGTTCATCTTCGCATCGGCGGGATGGGCGTTCATGTTCATCACCGATACGCTGACAATCTCGGGCGCAATGTTCCTGCTGGTCGTGCATGGCTGCGCGGGCGTCCTTTGGCAGACGCCAAACCAATTGCTCCTCTACGACCTAGTCGGGCCGCAACACCTGCCATCCGCAATACGGCTCAACGCCATGGCGCGGTATCTCGGCGTGCTTGTCGGACCGGCGGTTGGCGGCATCATCATGCTGGCGCTCGGGCCTTCCAAAGGCATTATGCTCAATACTGTTTTCTACATGCCGATGTTTCTCTGGCTGTTCTGGGCGCCGCCACGAGCTGTCGTTACTTTCGCCCGGCAGGCGGTGCGCGGACTTGCGGATATCGTGCAGACGATCCGTTCGATCAGCACCAGCCGTGTGCTAACCTCCATGACTTTGCTGGCGGGGTTGACCTCACTCTTGGTCGGCAATGCCTATAGTGCCCAGATGCCCGGATATGCGGACGATCTGGGCCATGGCGATCCGGGCGTATCTTACAGTCTGCTTCTTGCAGCGGATGCGGCCGGCGCGCTGCTTGCGGGCATTATTCTCGAGGGCATGGGGACCGTGCGTTCAACGCCAAGAACGGCGATGCTGCTTGCGGGCCTCTGGTCGCTGGCACTCATCGGCTTTGCATTGGCCTGGAGCTTTCCTGTTGCCGTCGTTCTGCTCTTCATTGCCGGCTTCTGCGAGCTTTCGTTCAACACGATGGCGCAGACGCTCGTTCAATTGAACGCGCCGATGGAAAGCCGGGGCAAGGTCATCGGCCTCTACAATATGGCGGGACTCGGCATGCGGGCTTTCAGCGGCGTCTCCGTCGGGCTGGTCGGCGCCTGGATCGGCATTCACTGGTCGCTGGGCATCGCCGCGCTGGCGGTGCTTCTTGTCCTGGGCGGCTTGTATGTTTTCACGCGCCACCATCCCGTCGTTTCCGGTCGGTTGTAGCGATCTGGGCTGCTAAAAAATTGAGCGCAAACCGGAAGATTATGCCTCTGCCGCAAGCGCTCAAAAGGCTGCCCGCATCGTGGTTTATCGACGCCGACTAAATTCTGTACTTTCCATGACACACCCACTATCAACGCCTATTCAACGCTAAGCCGGGATTGAGAGCGATGGACTTTTCTACAATGGTGCTGACCATGTTTGTCGCCGTCGACGACGATCCGGCGGCGGACGAACGGGTGCTCGGCATTGCCGTTGAGCAGACACTGATGGCAGCAGAACTTGGTTTCAATCCTTGGTTCACGGAACATCATGTTCGCGGGCCCTGGCACAGCAGTCCGATCCAGTTCGCGTCCTATGTGGCGCCGCAGATCGCCAGCGATCGCTTTCTTGGTTTCGGTGTTCTGTCGATCCCCTACTATCATCCCGTGCGGCTGGTTGAGAGCATGAACCAGCTCGATCAACTGACCAAGGGGCGGACGCTTTACGGGCTTGGCAGCGGTTTCGCCGGCATAGAACCCCTGGGGTTGGGGATCGACGCGGAATATCATCGCTCCGGACGGGCAGCCGAAGAGACGCTCGAAATCATGGAGCGGCTGTGGGATTTCCGCACCGGCGATCCGGAATATGTCATCGACACGCCGGCCTATAAGGGCACGATCCGCAGAAGGGTCACCCCAGCCCCTTATCGCAAGCATCACCCGATCGTCATCCGCACGGCCAGCCGCGACGCATCGGTCGTCAAGGCGGCGCAGAAGGGCTTGCCGGCATTCCTTGGCACATTCAGCGCGGAATCCTCGCTCGCCGATCAGCTTCAGCTCTATCGACAGGCGTTGAGCGCCGCCAACCATCCGCAGGCCGTAATCGACGATTGCCTGCGCTGGTGCACCTGCGACTGGCTGGCTGTGGTCGTGGCAGACACTGACGAAGAGGCGCAGGCGCGCGCGGCCGAAGCCAGGGCCGAACATCTGGCGATGCGCGAGCAATATATCGCCGAGCATGGTCCGCTCCACGGCCCTGTGGTGAACAGGAAGCCCAGCCAGTCAACGCCGAACGCCTATGCGGCCGGCGGCGACATGGACAATCTCATCGCCGGTACGCCGGATACGGTTGCTGCCAAAGTGCAGGAGCTGGCCGATCTCGGGATCAATCATCTGCTGGTGAGATTCTTGGGCGAATGGCCCGGAAAAACCCGGCACATCTCGGAAGCCTCGATGAAATTGTTCTCCAAAGAGGTGATGCCGCGGTTCAAGACGAGCGCCCAATCGCAGAAAGCGCATACGCTCGACCTGATCAACTGATCACGCCGGCATTTGCAATCAACGCCGCGAAACCGCAAACTGCGGCGCGGCGACAATGAACGAGAACACACGAATTAGAATGGGCGGGGGGACGATGAATCTGCAACTGTATCCGACGGCATTCGACCTTCGCGCGCGTGCCCGCAAGGTCATGCCCAATTTCTCGTTCGAATATATGGATGGCGGCGCCGGTCAGGACATCGGCATCAAGCGCAACTGGGATGCGCTGGACGCGGTCGAACTCATGCCGCGCTATGGCCGCGTGGTCACGCCGCCGCCTGTTGACGCTACTCTGTTCGGCCGTCCCTATGCGGCACCCCTCGGCATCGCGCCGATCGGTGGCCCCGGCACGGCGTACCCGGGCGCTGAATATCATCTCGCAGCGGCGGCGCAGGCCGCGCGTGTCCCCTACACGCTGGGTGTGCTGTCGGGTATCGATGTCGAGCAAGCGGCCAAGATCGCGCCGGACGTGCTTTGGTATCAACTGTATCGCTTCGCCAAGAACGATCACAAGATCGGGCTCGATCTCGCCCGTCGCGCGCAGGCCGCGGGCGTACACGCTCTGGTGTTGACGATCGACACGCCGGTGCGCACCATTCGTCCGCGCGAGGTCAAAAGCGGCATCGTCAATCCGTTCAAGCTGACGACCCGCTTGCGGCTTGATGCCATGTCATCGCCGCGCTGGCTTTATGCGCTGGCGAGACACGGCATTCCGCGCTTTGTTGCGTTGCGGCGGTATATGCCGCCAAACATGACGTCGCTCGAGGAATCCGCCGCGTTCATCCGTCAGGAGCAGGGCGGCGCTTTCACCTGGGACGAGATCGCCAAGTACCGGGAAGTCTGGAAGGGTCCGCTGGTGCTGAAGGGCGTCCTGCATCCAGCCGATGCGGAGCGCGCGGTGTCGCTGGGCGTTGAAGGACTGTTCGTCACCAATCACGGCGGACGCCAGATCGATGCCTTGCCAGCTTCGATCGACGCGCTGCCGGCGATCCGCGCCGCCGTCGGCAAGAAGGCGACACTGATTCTCGATAGTGGTGTCAGGTCCGGCGTCGATGTCGCCCGTGCCATCGCCTGCGGCGCTGACGCCGCGTTTGCCGGCAAATCATTTCTGTGGAGTCTCGGTGCGCTTGGCCCGCAAGGCCCCGCGCATTTGATCGATATCTACGCGAATGATCTGCGCGCGACATTGGGGCAACTTGGCTGCAATACCCTTGGCGAACTGTCGACCATCGGCAAGCGCCATCCCGGCGCCTGGACGCCGGAACAATTGGCTGGGTAACCTTTACTTGGTAACCTTACTTGGCGATGAGCGTGGACGTGTCATGGGCCTTTTCAAGGACGCCCAGCTCACGCCCCAGCGCAATGAAGAAGTCGATATCCTGCGGCTTCATGTCGACATTGTAGGTCGGCAGGCGGGGCGATGCGGACCCGAGCATCTTGATCTCGAGATCCCGGGCTTTCTCGGGATTCTCTTTGATGAATTTGATCGCGTCGTTCAAGGCTTCGCGGAAGCTGTGCACGGCGCTCTGGTTTTCATCGGCCCATTTGGCGTTCGCCATCCAGAAAATGTTCACGGCGTCGGGGTTAACCTCGGTCATGTACGGCACGGACAGGGTGCCGTTGCCGGATGATGCCACGCGCGCGCGGTTGGGATCATTGATCACCGCAGCATCGATGTTGCCGCTTTTCAGCATGTCGCCCATTTGCGGCAGCGGTGCCTCGAGAAACGTCACCTTGTTTGCCGGGACGTCAGCGTTCTTCAGCCATTTCAGCATGAGCATGTAATTGCCGCTGTTGAGGCCCGGAACGGCAACCTTTTTGCCGATGAGATCGGCAGGTTTCTCCACCTTCACGCCGATCCGCGTGACCAGGCCGGCGGTCGGATTGTCGGCGCTGAAGCGCGTTCCACCGGCAACTACCTTGAACGGCAGCCCGGCCTCGACGCCCTGCAGCATGCCGATGGGCGTGCCGCCGCCGATCTGAATGCTGCCCGACACGAGCAGGGGGCCGATATTCGACGGCACGGGGATGATGATCACCTTCACGTCGAGGCCGCGCTTGGCGAAGAAGCCCTGCTCGTCGGCCAGGACGACCGGCAAAGCGTCCGAACTGACGGAGCGGCCAACGACGATCTTTGTCGGTTGCGCCGATGCGCCGGCGGCAG
>JAQGJO010000417.1 GCA_028290595.1 Hyphomicrobiales bacterium
GGCAATGTCATGTGCCTCGACGTATTGCGCGCACTGGCGCGTGAGCCAGAACATGCGAGGGCGCTGCTAACGCATCTCGCGGATCTCTCAAACGGCAACGTGCGCCTCACCCGCGAACTCGCCAACCTCGCCACGCGCCTCACCAGCACCAATCTCGAAGCCAGCGGCCGTATCATCGCTCAGCAACTCACCCTGCTCTGCCAAGCCGCCCTGCTCAACGCCCACGCCCCCCACCCGATTGCCGACGCCTTCATCGCGACGAGGCTGGGAGACCCGCACGCCGGCCGCGTGTTCGGTGCTATCGAGACAGCGGGAATTGATGTGGAGGCCGTGCTGGCACGAGTGCTTGAGCAGTAATAACTGGGCAATCATTGAAACGCGCGGCTAATTTGATCAAAGGTATTTTCGATCGTCCGATTTTTACTTATGGATGAGAAGATGGCAACGCTGATCAACGCGGCCAGCACCAGGTATTTGAGACCGAAACCACCCCAAAGTCGCCGTCTTGGCGCCTTGGCCTGCATTCGCCGAAGCGCCGCGTTTTCAGCCCGGAGGCTTTCCACCTCCTGCTTAAGGCGTTCGATCTGAGCACCTGCCGTGGATTCATCAGACAACAGACGGTCCTTTTCGGTCATTCCGCAGGCCGAATAAGAATGGTACTTGCAATCTTGCCTGTTTTGAATCGCGAATACAAATCCACGCTAACAGCGACGGCTCATGACCCTACGCCAGATCGTCCGATATCCCGACCCTCGCCTGTCACAGCCGGCAGCGCCCGTCACCGCTTTCGACGATGCGTTGCGCGAACTGGCGCAGGATCTGCTCGAGACCATGCACGCCGCACCCGGCATCGGCATCACCGCGCCGCATATCGGTGTCTCCCTGCGGCTGGTGGTGCTCGATCTCGACCCCTCCGATGGCCCACAAACCTATGTCAATCCGCAGATCACCTGGACGTCGCCCGAGACGATCATGCATCGGGAAGGCAGCGTCTCGATGCCGGGCGTCACTGACGAGGTCCAGCGTCATGCGCGCGTCCGCATCGCCTATCAGGACCTAGACGGAAATCCGCACACCGAAGAAGCCGAAGGTCTGCGCGCAGTCTGTCATCAGCACGAAATCGACCAGTTGAACGGCCTGTTCTGGATCCAGCGCCTGTCCCGCCTCAAGCGCGAACGGCTGATCAAGCGGTTCGAGAAGATGTCGCGCGGATAAGGATGCATATGATGACCATCACCCTTGAAGCCCTCGCCGCCAACCAGGACGTCGCCAACCATCTGGCAGAACTCTGTGAATTCGAGCTGCAATTCGGGCAGGCCGAGCCGCCATTCTGCAGTGTGGATGGCGCAGCCGACCTGACTGTCATCGCCCGCGATGGAGCCGGCGGCCAATTCGCGATGTCGCCCGCATCACGGCGCATCTTCTATTTTTCGTCGGAAGGTCAGGCCGGACTGCTGGCGGAAGATTTTGATATCTTCATCACGCTGATCGTGCACCGGCCCTACTGGCAGGACCTCTTGAAATATTCCGCCGGCGGCAACCTCGACGAGATGTGCCGTGCCGCCCCTGGCCTCGAAGACGATTGGTCGGCGGATGAGGACAACGAGGCCTCCCGCGCGTTTCTGATCACCCAGCTCGATCTCGGCGAACCGGGAGATATCGTGGCGGCCCTGCACAAGGCGGTCTCAACCACGATCGATATTCGCGATCCCTGGGGCAACGCAACCGCCTCCCTGTTTGGCACCTACACGATCGACGACAACCCGATGCTGAAATTCGCGTCTGACTAGCTTGCCGAAACCAACTTGAGTCCGATAACGCCTGCCAGGATGAGAACAATGCAAAGCACCCGCATCGGCGCGGTGGAATCGCCCAGCAACGTCATTCCCATAATCGCGGTACCTGCCGCGCCGATGCCGGTCCAGACCGCGTAGCCCGTGCCGATCGGTAATGTGCGAAGCGAGAGTGAAAGCAGAAATACGCTTGAGAGGCCAGTGGCGAGCGTGAACAGCGCGGGTATCAATCGCGTGAAACCTTCGGATGACTTCATGCTGAAGGCGAATGCGATTTCGAGAATGCCGGCAATGCCGAGGAGTACCCATGCCATGTTAGATATCCGTTCGTTGATTGTCGGGGTATTACAGAAGGCTGTCATTCCCGACGCACCGCAGGTGCGAGCGGGAATCCAGAAGCCAAGGGCCGCACATTGCGCCGTCACGTTGCTCCTGGATCCCCGCTCTGCGCTTCGCTTGGCGGGAATGACACCAAGGCTGAAGTGCGACCACGACGCTAAGCCTTTGCAGCAGCGACAGGCGTCGAGCGGAACGTAATGCCGAAGCGATTGAAGGCGTTCATCAAACCGATCGAATAGGTGAGATCGGCAAGTTCCTTGTCGTTGAATTCGGCGGCGGCGGCTTCATAGTCGGCATCAGGAACGCCCGTTTCGGCGACGCGCGTTACGGTTTCCGCCCAGGCGAGTGCAACTCTTTCACGCGCACTGAACACGCCACCTGCATCATGCCATACCGGCACGAGAACGAGCTTATCTACCGCAAGCCCGGACTTGAGCAGATCGCGGGAATGCATATCGATGCAGAAGGCGCAGCCGTTGATTTGCGAAACCCGTAGATACACCAGATCGACCAGCTCCTTCGGCAAGCCGCTTTTCTGGACGGCGACATATACACCCCCGAAAGCCTTGAAGCCGTCCGGCGAAGCCTTGGCGTAGTCGATGCGATTGCTCATGATGAAACCTCCATTTGCTCGTTGAAGGTCTCATCGTGTCG
>JAQGJO010000418.1 GCA_028290595.1 Hyphomicrobiales bacterium
GCTCTTACTATCGCCTGCAAGCCGATAATCAGCGCTACAGCGTCAACGATACCGGCACCGGAAACACACTCAATCTTTCTCATCCTCGCGTCCTGCAGATGGTGATGGATTCACTCCGATATTGGGTCAACACCTTTCACATCGACGGTTTCCGCTTTGATCTCGGCGTGACCCTGGGGCGCGAAGACACGGGCTTCGATCCCGGCTCCGGCTTTTTCGATGCCCTGCGACAGGATCCGACATTAGCGCGCACCAAGCTCATTTCCGAGCCTTGGGATATCGGCCCGGGCGGTTATCAACTGGGACAGCACCCGCCGGGCTTTGCTGAATGGAACGACCGTTATCGCGATACGGTACGCCGCTTCTGGCGCGGCGATAGTGGGCAGCGTGCCGATCTGGCCGCGCGTCTGTCTGGATCAGGCGACATCTTCGACCATCGCGGCCGCCGGCCTTGGTCCTCCGTCAATTTCATTGCCGCCCACGACGGCTTCACCATCGCCGATCTTGTCAGCTACGAGCACAAGCACAACGAAGCCAATGGCGAAGACGATCGCGATGGCCACGGTGAAAACTATTCGGCCAACTGGGGAGCGGAAGGGCCAACGGATAACGCCGATATTCTTCAGCAGCGCGCAAGAACGCAAAGAGCGCTTCTGACGACACTCGCCTTCTCGCAAGGGACGCCGATGATCCTCGCCGGTGATGAGTTCGGCCGCACCCAGCGTGGCAATAACAACGCCTATTGCCAGGACAATGAGATTTCCTGGCTCGACTGGAGCCTCCTCGAAACCGACGCCGGCAAGTCATTGACGCTTTTCACCAGCCGGCTATTGGAACTACGCCGCCGCTATCCGGTGCTTAGATGCAATACATTCCTGCATGGCTCAGTCGAAGTTGCACCCGGCATCAACGATATCTCCTGGTTCGACGAAAGAGCCGCGCCACTGTCTCAAGACAACTGGAACGATGCGGAAGCACGTCTCCTCACCCTGCGCAGAGCCGCCGCGGCGGAAGACGGGGCTACCTCCGTGCTGACTTTGATGCTCAACGCCACGGCTGAGGATCGAAGCTTCACCCTGCCGGCTCCGGGAACCGCCACGAGGTTGATCGACTCGGCGGATCCCGCCGCGCCCGAGCAGAAATGTAGCAAAGAAGTCAATGTCTCTGCGCATTCCGCTATCCTCCTGTTAAGCACCATCGCGCGGGATGCCCCACCGCCGGCGCCCAGACCATGAGATTCGGACCTTCATTCCAAACCGATGAGACATGCTTCTCGCTTTGGGCCCCCTCTGTCGAAGCTGTCGAGATTGAGTTGCAATCGCACGGTCGCTTCGCCATGGACCGAGGCGACGAAGGCTGGTTCAGCTTCCGCGCCCGCTGCGATGCAGGAACGAAATATCGCTTTTGTCTCGAGGACGGGCTTTGCTTTCCCGATCCTGCCTCGCGACGACAGTCCGGCGACGTCCACGGCTGGAGCGTGGTTGTCGATCCCGATGCCTATCCCTGGAACAATCCCGCCTGGCGCGGACGGCCATGGCGCGAAACCGTCATCTACGAAGCCCATGTCGGCCTCATGGGCGGCTTTGAGGGCGTGCGCCGGCGTCTGCCGGAGCTTGCCCGCCTGGGCATCACTGCCATAGAGCTGATGCCGATCGGCGATTTCCCGGGAGGCCGCAACTGGGGCTATGACGGTGTTCTGATCTACGCGCCGGCTGAGGCCTACGGAACGCCCGAGGAACTGAAGGCCCTCATCGACGCCGCGCATGGCCTCGACATGATGGTACTGCTCGACGTCGTCTACAATCATTTCGGTCCGGACGGAAACTACCTCAATCGGGTGGCGTCGAGATTTTTTCATGCGGAAGATCATACGCCTTGGGGCAGCGCCATCGCATTTGAATATCCGCTCGTCGCCAGCTTCTTCATACAAAATGCATTGCTTTGGCTGAATGAATATCGCTTCGACGGCTTGCGGCTCGATGCCGTTCACGCCATCAAGCCGCCAGTCGCGCGCCGTCTGCTCGGTCAGGCCATTCGAAGTGGCGTCAGCAGCGACAGGCAGATTCACCTGGTTGTCGAGAACGAAAACAACGAGGCTTCGCTGCTGCCCGTGCCATACGACGCCCAATGGAATGACGATTTTCATCACTGCATCCACGTGCTGCTGACACACGAAACGGATGCCTATTACGCAGACTATGAGACTGCCACCGCGGAGAAGCTGGCACGCTGCCTGGCCTCCGGCTTCGCCTATCAGGGCGAACATTCGCCCAACCTTCAACGAGCGCGGGGAAGTCTGGCGGACAATGTGCCTTTGACGTCCTTTGTCAGCTTCATTCACAATCACGATCAGATCGGAAATCGCGCGCTGGGAGAAAGACTGGCGCAATTGGCCGCTCCCGAGGCGTTCAGAGCCGCGATCACGCTGACCTTGTTATGCCCTCATATCCCGTTGATCTTCATGGGCGACGAGTTCGGCAGTCGTTCGCCATTCCTGTTTTTTACCGACCATAACGCCGCTCTCGCGGAGACCGTGAGAGAAGGACGCCGCAACGAGTTTCGCAATTTCTCTGCATTTCAAAGCGAACAGGATCGCGCGCAGATACCCGATCCGAACGACGAGAATACATTCTCGCAATCGATTCCAAAACCAGACGAAAACGGATTCGACTGGTTCGAGTTCTATCGCGCATTGCTTTCACTGAGATCGCGCCTCATCACACCATATCTGGAAGGCGCGCGAACGATCGAGGCACGGGCAATTTCGGATTACTCTGTCATGGCCAGGTGGCGGCTCGGCAACGGCGATGATCTAATGCTCGCCGCAAACTTTGGAACAGAGGCTTTGCCTTTCGAGGTTGAAGATGATTTTCGCACCGTCACGCCTTCAGAAGGTTCTTTTCGCGGAACCTTGCCGCCGCAGACAACCCTGGCCTGGATGAGGTCGCCATGATCCCGCGCGCGACGTATCGACTTCAGTTCAACAAGGATTTTACATTTGCCGACGCCACGGCGATCATTCCCTATCTGGCGGCATTGGGCGTGAGCCATGTCTACGCCTCTCCGATCCTGACGGCGCGCGCCGGCTCTCTGCACGGGTACGACCTTGTTGATCCTCGTACGATAGACCCGGAATTGGGCGGCGAAGCGGGCTTGCGCGACTTCGTCGCCGCCCTTCACGCCAAAGACATGGGGCTAATTGTCGATATCGTTCCCAATCACATGGGCGTCGGCGGCGGCGACAATCCATGGTGGCTCGATGTGCTGCGCCAGGGCGTCAACAGCCCGTATGCGCCGTTCTTCGACATTGACTGGACACCGCTGAACCGTGCGCTGACCGGCAAAGTGCTTGCCCCCTTTCTCGGCGAACCTTACGGCACCTGCCTGGAGAAAGGCGATCTGCAACTGCGCAAGGACGACAAGCATGGATGGGCGGTATTTTACCACCATCATGTCTTTCCTATTCGCAACGCCGACGTCGAGAAATTTGACGAAGCGCCGGATCTGACACTGAAGCAGCACGATCCCTCAAGCCCTGAAGGCCGGGACAACCTGCACAGTCTGCTGGAGCAGCAATATTACCGCCTGGCATGGTTTCGCACCGCTGGCGATATGATCAACTGGCGGCGCTTTTTCGACATCACCGAATTGGCAACCTTGCAGGCGGATCGATGGGAGGTCTTTCAGCAGACCCACGAGCTGATCTTATCTCTTTACGCCGAAGGATTGATCGACGGCCTTCGCGTCGATCACATCGATGGGCTCGCCGACCCGGCCGGTTATTGCCAGAGACTGCGGGCCGCGCTTGCCGAACGCCAAGAACAACGGCCCGCCGGACGCCGCCAGCGAGCCTGGATCGTGGTCGAGAAAATTCTCAGCCCCGATGAAGAACTTGATCCCTCCTGGACCATGGACGGTACCACAGGCTATGACTTTATGAACGAGATCAGCCTGGTGCTGCATAATTCCGCCGGTAGCCAGGCTCTCTGCCGCGACTGGGCCGCGCGTACCGGGCGACCGGCGCAATTTGCCAAACAGGAATATGCCGCCCGCCGGGAGATCGTTGTGCGTGCCTTCAGCGCACAGCTCGATAGCGCCGTAGACGCCATGGGCCGCATCGCTGATCTCGATACCAATGATCGCGATCTTTCCCGCGCCGCGCTCCGCCGCTGTCTCGTCGAGATTCTCGGCTGCTTTCCGCGCTATCGATCATATGCTGCTCAGTCTGAAGCAAATCCGTCCAGCGCCGCTACTCTCGTTCACGCCATTGATGCTGCCAGGCCGCTATGTTTTCCCAGCGACCGCGAGCATCTGGACCGGATCGTTGATTGGCTCGGAAACTTCCAGAAAGACATGCCGAATGCAACGTTGCGGCGGCTTGCCATCCGCCGGTTTGAACAGTTAAGCGCGCCGGTCGCTGCAAAAGCCGTGGAAGACACGGCTTTCTATCGCCATGGTCCGATCCTTTCGCGCACCGATGTCGGCTTCGATCCGGGCCGCGGCGGCATTTCTGTCGGCGACTGGCATGATTGCTGCCTGCGCCGCGCGCAGAACACGCCGTTTGCGATGCTGGCAACCGCGACCCACGATCACAAGCGCGGCGAAGACGTGCGCGCGCGCCTCGCCATTCTTTCGGAACAACCCGAGGTATGGATCGCTAAACTCTCCGAATGGATGAACGAGATCAGAGAATTTACAACCGGCGGCCCTTACGTCGACCCGGCTGACATCATGATGGCGCTGCAGACGATCGTCGGCATATGGCCGGAGAAATTGCAGCCCGATGATCTGCAGGCTTGCGAGGATCTAGCGGAGCGCGTCAGAGGCTGGCAATTGAAGGCCTTGAGAGAAGCAAAATTGCAGACGTCCTGGGAAGCTCCGGATGAAACCTATGAAGAGGCCGCTCTGGGTCTGACCTCTCAATTGCTCCTTGGCGATGCGCTGTCGGAAACCAGATTAAGCATCTCCCGTTTCGCCGAATCGCTGCTTCCGGCAGCTCGCGACAAAACCCTCGTTCAGACCGTCCTGAAGCTATGCGCGCCGGGCGTTCCCGATATCTATCAAGGCACCGAGTTCCTGGATTTAAGCCTGGTTGATCCCGACAATCGCCGAACAGTCGATTATACGGCGCGAGCTGCCGCGCTGGCGATCCCGCCGACTGAGCTCAACTCGACCAAGCAACATTTCATTACACGCTTGCTGCAGCTTCGGCAGCAACAACCAGATGTTTTCTGCCGTGGGGATTATCGTCCGCTGCCCATGGTCGGGCCGAGCGCGGAAAACATGGTAGCGTTTTCCCGCTCTTACGAGGGTTTTCATATCGTCGTGATCGCGCACGTAACGAGCAGGAGCTCCAGAACGGACGACGACGATCTGAGCACGACTGTCGAGTTACCCGTCGCCGGCGAATGGATCAATATTCTGCAATCCGGCATCGCCGATCTGGCTCAATCGGCAGACGTCTCATCGCTTTTAGGCACCTTCTGTGTGGCAGTCTATGCGACGACCCAGAAGGAACGGACCGCCAAAAGCTGATGAAGCGGCTCGCCGCTTCCTTCATTTGGTAGCTGGCGGCGCTTTCAAAGATTGCTGCTGCCCAAGCCATCCTTCGATCACGCCAGCAATGTCGTCTGAATTATTCTCGACCATCATCATGTGGCCGTTGCCATGCACGCCCTTGTCGGCCAGCCGGATGTAGGTGTTCGCCACTCCCGCCTGGGTGAGCCATTTTGCGGTGCAATGGTCATAAGGCGCATGATAGGATGCTTCAGACTGGATAATCACCGTCGGAATACCGGCAATCTTCGGCAGCTTCCGCGCCGGCTCCTTCTGCATCCAGCAGCGGACTAGATCCGGAGCATCCGCCTTGTCCTGCTGGACGACATCCAGCGCTCCGCCGGGAGGAACAGGCGGATCGTAAGCCAGCGGAATGTCAGCCAGTCCTGAGATTTTGGTCGGCTCGGCGTCCTTGAACCAGGACGGCGCGCCGGTCGGCACCATGTCGTGCACCGGCGGTCCGCTCGGCTCGATCGCAACGATCGCCTTGACGAGATTGGGCCGCGCCTCGGCGACCGGCCAGTTGTAGGCGCCAGATTGCGAATGCGTCAGCAGGATCGCCGGCCCTATTTTATCGAAGAGAGCGATCAGGGCAGGGGCGTTGAGTTCCTGCTGTTTGGTGAAATTGGGAAGCGAAGGATATTGCGTCGCCCAGAATTTTTGGAAAAACGGATCGTTGAGGTCACCCGTCCCGGGGAACTGGGTGTGAAGATGCGCCTGCGGCCAGAGATTGTATTTCTCGGGGCTGACAAACCGCTGCTGGGCAAATTGCAGACTGGCATTGCCAAGCGGACCGAACGCTTGCGAATAATAGGCCGAGCGGCCCCTCGCCACCTGATCGACAATGTACACCGCATAGCCACGACGCAGGAAGTATTGCGACCAGCCCTCGCCGCCGGCAATATTGCCGGTGAAATTGGTCCCCGTTTGACTGCCGCCCGGCACCATCACGATCGGATAAGGGTGCTCCAGTTTGGCGGGGATCTGAAACTCCGCATAGATGTGACCGGTCATCGGGCTGCCTTCGATCGATTTGTCGACCTGGCCGCCGGCATAGAGATATCCCGATCGTGCGATCACCATCGGCGCTGCATCTGCAGCCGATGCCCGGCTGTCTACGCCGACGCCAAACATCATCGCGTAGCCGGCAGCCAGCATTGCGGAATAGCCAAATGATTTTGACCGAAGCATTGGAGCCTCCCTGCTGATAGCGCTCTCGACGGCGCGTAGTTTTCAAGAAAACATGTCCTTTGCCGTAGCACAAGGCAGTGACAACAGGATGATAGATCAGAGTTTGCAGCGATGCAGCCGACATCGGTTACGCACGTTATGATGGGCGAACGCAGGGCCATTGCCCAACGGCGAAACGCGCAACTTCCCTCGGCTGCATTGCGACCGGCT
>JAQGJO010000423.1 GCA_028290595.1 Hyphomicrobiales bacterium
CGCCGGATTTTTCGACCTGCTCGCGCAGGACCAGCATGGCCTCGCGGCCCTTCAGGACATCCTGCCGATATTCCTCGCTCTCGGCGGGGCGCGTAAACAGTTGAAGGTGCGAGTGCGGGGCTGCCGCTGCTCCGACAAAGGCCATTTGCTATTTCCTTGCAGATATCGAGAAGACCCGCCGGTTCAGTGTTGGCTGAACAGGTCTCTGCACGCAGTTGAGCAGGCGATAATTGGTCTGGCAAATTGATTTATCCAATCAATTGATCGGATTTTACGAACAAAATGCCTCGCTGAGTCGAAATTTATCAACGAATTCAAACGTATTGGTCAGCGGCTGCTCAAGCGAGCATATCGCGGACGAGCGGGATCACCTTGCTGCCATAGAGCTCGATGCTGCGCATGAGCTTTTCGTGCGCCAGCGGCCCGGCGCTGTATTTCATGTCGAACCGCGTTATTCCCAGCGCCTTGGCGGTCGCCGCGATCTTGCGTGCGACGGTCTCTGGCGAGCCGACATAGAGAGAGCCTTGGTTGGCCTCGCGGTCGAACTCTCCCCGCCCCATCGGCGGCCAGCCGCGCTCGGCGCCGATGCGATCGCGCATCCGCTTGTACTCGGGCCACAGCTCTTCGCGCGCCTGCTCGTCGGTATCGGCGATATAGCCGGGCGAGTGAACGCCGATCTCGCGCGCGGGCTTGCCGAGTTGCGCAAACGCGCGGTGGTAGAGATCGACGAACGGCTTGAACCGCGCCGGCTCGCCGCCAATAATCGCCAGCATCAGCGGCAGATCATACTGAGCCGCGCGGACTACGGATTCAGGACTGCCGCCGACGCCGATCCAAGTCTTCAGCGAGCCGGTCTCGATGGGCGGAAACACGCGCTGGTTGGTGAGCGGCGGGCGCACGGTGCCGCGCCATGTCACCGGCTCCGGCTTGATGAGAGCGGCGAACAGATCGAGTTTTTCCGTAAACAGCTTCTCGTACTGACTGAGTTCGTAGCCGAACAATGGAAACGACTCGGTGAACGAGCCACGGCCGAGAATGACCTCCGCCCTCCCGTTGGCTACCGCATCGAGGGTAGCAAATCTTTGAAACACGCGCACCGGCTCATCCGAGCTCAACACGGTGACGGCCGTGCCGAGCCTGATGCGCTTTGTGCGCCCGGCGATCGCGGCGAGCACGACTTCCGGCGCGGATACGGCGAAATCGGCGCGGTGATGCTCGCCGACGCCGAAGAAATCGACGCCCAGCTCGTCCGCCAGCACCGCCTCGTCGACGACATTGCGGATGACCTGCGCATGAGGCAGAAGCTCGCCGTTGGCGCCGGTCGTGACGTCGCCAAACGTATCAACTCCGAGTTCAAGGGTCTGAGGCATGTAAGTCTCTGTTCACATTGGTCCAAGCGATGTCGCTGCCCAGGCGACACGCGGGAATGGCGGGGATTGAATTGTCAGGTGATCAAAGGCGGGCCGACCCTCATATAGGGGTGGCCTATCGAGAATAAAATAGGGCGCACAGCCGGCTGATCGGCCGGCGAACGGCGTCAGTTATCGAGCTGGGCGATCCGGGCGGTCGCGGCGGCAAAACCTTTGAGCGATATTTTGAACACCACCGGCTCATTGTTGGAGAGGCTGAGCGAGGCGATGGTGAGGCTTTGCGACTTGCGCATGCTGTCGAGCGATGCCGCCGGCAAGGTCACGGCCGCGATGCAGCCCTGCGACGCGCACACCGAGAATCGCAAGCCCTGACCGAACGTCTTGTCGTCGAGTTTCATGATCGCGCCGGCATCGAGCTTCACGCCCAGCGGCATGAGGACCGTTCCCTCGGCGCGGCCGTTCCGGGGGGCGTCGAGTTCGATCGCGAAGACGCGGCGCCCGGTCTGGCTGTTGCCTTGCGCCTGCGACAGGCGGCAGACTTTGCGGCCGTCTGCGAGGCGGCAGTCGACGGTCCAGTCTTCGTAGACTTCATTGATCGCCGAGGCGCCGTTCGGCAGAGTGCTCGCTGCCGCAGTCGCCGGCTGTCCGCCCGGCATGGTGGCGCGGCGCAATTGCTCCATCGCGGCGGCCGTGTCTTCAGCCGAAGGCTCGGAGACCTGAGCCAGGACGTTGGTTGTCGCGGCGGAGAGCAGAAGAACAGAGATCAGAATCGAACGTGACGAGCGCAGCATTATTCAAAGACCAAACTTAAAACTCAAACTTAAAACTCAACCCTGGAAACAATGCAGGCGCGCATCAATTCTAAAGTTCAGCAGCTTTCTTGAGACGGATGATGACATCGATGCCGGCGACAATCATGCCCTCGGGCGACGCCGGAAGGTTCAATTGCGGCAGCATCGCTTCGGGGATGTCGAAGAGCTCTTCCTTCTCCTCGATGTAATAATGGTAGTGCGGCCCGGTGTTGGTGTCGTACCAGGCCTTGGAGCCGAACAGTGCGACTTCGCGCAGCAGGCCGCATTCGGTGAACTGATGCAGTGTGTTGTAGACGGTCGCCAGCGACATGTTCATGCGCGCGGCCGACGCCTCGGCATGGAGCGTTTCGGCTGTCAGATGGCGGTCGCCCTTGCCGAACAACAGCCAGCCGAGAGCCAGGCGCTGGCGCGTCGGCCGAAGCCCGGCGCGGCGCAGTTTCTCGCCGATCATGCGCGGCACGCAGGCGGCAGCTCCGCGCGCGGTCCTGTCTTCGCCGACTGTTCGCATCCTGTTGAAGTCGTGCTGCAGCATCACACACCTACACTGACGTTGGATCGTTTGCGTCGGGATCGTTTGCGTCGGGATCGTTTGTCGCTAAACGATGATCTTTTGTTAGCAACAGCCCGACGGCCCTGTCCAGCCTCGCAAGGCCAAACTGGGCATGGAGATGAAATAAAATCGTCATATTTTAGAATGCTTAAAGACTGAAGGGCATTTCAGCCGTTGCAGTTTTTAGAGCTTCCAAACTAGGCGCGGTGCGTCGCATTCACGATGCGATATTGATGGCGCTGCCGCGCGATACGCGTCTGCACAAAATCTGCATAAAACTCCTCAGATTCTGAGTGCCCGCGGCAAACGCGCTCCCAATGCGGGGCGCATGGATGGCGCATGGCGAACATCCATACCCTTCCGCTTCGAACATCACGGCTGCCGCGGCGGCTGCTGAATGACGGCTGGTGGCTGGAGGTGCCTGACGCTCGCGTCTGCGACGTCGCCAAATTCCGCCCGAGCCAGTCCCGCCCGAGCCTGTGCGCTCTTCACTCATCAGAGATGGAAACCTCATGTCGATTTCAACCTCGGCCGATCTCGATACGCCTGCTGCGCAACCGCAGTTCACGCGATTAGTCTGCGTCGCCGTCTGCGTGGCCTTGTCCGACTGGCTTTTCCATGGCTGGCGGGTTGGCGTTTCGCTGGCGATCTTTCTCGGCGTACTCGGCATCATCGCCGTTGCCAGCAGCCGGATATACGCGCCGCGCAACGTTCAGATCGCCATGGGCATTGTGTTTGCCGCCGTACTCGCCGCGCTGGTCGAGGATGTCAGCACGTTGTCGGTGATCCTGGGCGTGTTCGGAACGTTATTCTTCATCATCGTCGTGACGGCGCCCGAACCTGCCAGCTGGCGACGGCACCTGCTTGACGTCGTCCTTGCGCCGTTTCGCGGTTACTTCCAGATGATCGTCGACATGATCTCCCTTACCGGGCAGGCGCAACGCAAGATCGGGCCATCGCTCGGCATTGGCTCGCTCATCGGCTGGATCATCCCCTTAAGTTTTTTCGTGATCTTTCTGAGCCTGTTCGCTTCGGCAAATCCGCTGATCGAACGCGCGATCGGGCAGGTCGACCTTCGTGTTCTCGTCAATTATTTCGACCCGTGGCGCACGGCTTTCTGGATCTTCATGGCCGGCGCCATCTGGGCCTTGATCCGGCGACGCATCAAGGCCCGTTCCAAACCGGCATCCATGATCGCGCCCGACAGCGCCACCAGCGGCAATGAAAGTGGCTTGGAGAACGCGCTGGAAAGCAAGCCGGCCGACTTCGATTATCTCTTCGGCGAGAAGGCGATAGCGCGCTCGCTGGTTCTCTTCAACGCGCTCTTCCTGCTGCAGACAGGCCTCGACTTCACCTATCTGTGGGGCGGCGTGAGCCTGCCCGACGGCATGGGCCATGCGGAATACGCCCATCGCGGCGCCTATCCGCTCATCGTCACGGCACTGCTCGCTGCCGGCTTCGTGCTCGTCGCCATGCGCCCCAACGGGCCGGCGCAGAAGTCCCGGCTGATCCGTCCGCTCGTCCTGGCGTGGACTGCACAGAATGTCGTGCTGGTTGTCTCGTCCATCCTGCGGCTCGATCTTTATGTCGCCACGTTCACGCTCACCTACATGCGGCTTGCAGCCTTCATCTGGATGCTGCTGGTGGCGGCGGGCCTGTTGCTGATCTTTATTCAGATCCTGAAACGCAAATCCAATTCCTGGCTGCTGAGCGCCAATGCCGCGACCCTGGCCCTGGTGCTTTATGGCTGCTGCTTCATCAATCCGCCACAGCTCATCGCTTCCTACAACATCGAGCATAGCCGGGAGGTCAACGGAACTGGACCCAAGCTTGATTTGACCTACCTCAGGTGCCTCGGACCGGAAGCCCTGCCGGCTGTCGAAGCACGCTCAGCCAAAATCGTGGAGTTGCAATCCATCGCCTTTCAGATGAGGCTGAACCTGATGTCGGAAGCCCGCGTGCGCCCGGACGAGTGGCGTAGCTGGACTTTTCGGAGATGGCGCCTGCAACGATATTTAGCTAACAATACGCGAGTTCCGACGGATTCGTCGGACGCTAGCGGGCAATAGGCGCGATCGTGGCTCATTCCATCCTTGTCGTAGACGACGACCCGCATATTCTCGATGTCGTGCGCTTCGCGTTTGAAAAAGCCGGAATGTGCATCTGCATCGCCCGCGACGGGGCGGAAGCCTTGCGGCAGTTCAATGCGAAGGCGCACGATCTCGTGGTCCTCGACATCGGCATGCCGGAGATGGACGGGCTCGAAGTCTGCCGGCAGATCCGCAAGTCGTCGGATACGCCGATCTTGTTTCTTTCGGCCCGGGATGAGGAGATCGACCGCATCCTCGGGCTGGAGATCGGCGGCGACGATTACGTCACCAAGCCGTTCAGCCCGCGCGAGCTTGTCGCAAGGGTCAACGCGATCCTGCGGCGCGCACGCAGCGCGCCGGCGCCGGAAGCGGCAAAGCCGATGCGTTGCGGCGGTCTCGTGCTGGAGCCCGGTGCGCGTGCTGTCTGCTTCGACGACAAGCCGGTGTCGCTGACGGCGATCGAATTCGAGATCCTGCGCACCTTGCTGGCGCGGCCGAGCTTCGTCTTCACCCGCGAGCAGATTCTCGATGCGGCCTATACCGACAATATCCACGTGGCGGATCGCACCATCGACAGCCATGTGCGCAACATCAGGGCCAAGATGATAGCGGCCGGCAGCGAAACGGTGATCGAAACCGTACACGGGATCGGCTTCCGGCTGGGGCGCTGCGAGGCCCTGCGTTGAGCGACATCCCTGGACTGAGGCCGCGCGAGCGACGCAAATGGCGGCCGAGCCTCGGGCTTGTGGTGTTTGTGGTTCTTGCCACCGTGCTGGCGCTGCCGCTGTTCAGCCTATATTTCCTCAGGATCTACGAGAACCAGCTTATCCGGCAGACCGAAGGTGAGTTGATCGCGCAAAGCGCGGCGCTTGCCGCAACCCTGCACCGCGAGATCGAAACATCGATTCCAGCGAATGTGCCGCTCGGCGCGAAGGTTCAGCCGCGCGCAGATGCATCTCTCTCGCAAGCCGTGATCAACGACGAACCCTATCGGCCGATCTGGCCTGAGCTCGATCTGTCCAACGGCAATGTCCTGCCGCCGCGGCCGGCCGGCCGGCCACCCGCTTCGCCGCCCGATCCCGCCTTCGTCGCGCTCGGCGTGCGGATGGCGCCGGACCTGGTCCTGACGCAGAACCTGACGCTGGCCGGCTTCCGGCTGCTCGACCCAAGGGGCAATGTGCTGGGTGGGCGGGAGGAAGTCGGGCTTTCTCTGGCCCATATCGAAGAAGTTGCCGATGCGCTGCAGGGGCGTTTCCGCAGCGTGTTGCGCGCCCGCATTTCGGGGCACCAGCAACCGCCGCTCGAATCGATCAGCCGCGGCGGCAGCGTGCGCGTGTTCACCGCCGTGCCGGTGATCGTGCGCGATCAGGTGGCTGCCGTTGTTTATGCCTCGCGCACGCCGAGCAGCGTCTTCAAACATCTCTATGAGCAGCGCCGAAGATTCATCCTGGCAGCGCTTTGCATGATCCTGCCGACGCTGCTGATCGGCTATGTGTTTCACCGCACCATCACCGCGCCGATGCGGGAGCTGGTCGACCGCACGCGCGCCATCGGCAGCGGCGACCGCAACGCCTTGCGGCCACTCAAACGGCACGGCACGAAAGAGTTCGCCTCGCTGTCGCAGAGCTTTCTCGACATGGCGGGACGGCTGAACCAGCGTTCGGATTTCATCTCGACTTTCGCGACCCATGTGTCGCATGAGTTGAAATCGCCGCTGACCTCGATTCAAGGCGCGGCGGAACTTCTGCGCGACGACATTGGTGCACCGACGCCGATGAGCGACAGTGACCGGCGGAAGTTCATCGACAATATCGTTGCCGACGCAGACCGGCTCACGAAAATCTCGATCCGCCTGCGTGAATTTGCCCGCGCCGACAGCCCGCTCATCGCGGGGCTTTCCAAACTGGCTTCGCCGATACCGGGCCTGCGCGCGACCTTCCCCGCGATCGATATCCAGGCGTCCGGAGATATCGACACTGCCGTGCATATGTCGGAAGAGAACCTCGCGATCGTCCTGTCCAATCTCATCGACAACGCCATGCGTCACGGTGCTACGCGGATTGATCTGGTTGCGGCCCGGCAGGAATCGATGCTGATCGTCACCGCGACCGACAATGGCGAAGGCGTTTCGCCGAACAATCGATCGCGAATTTTCGACAGCTTTTTCACCACGCGCCGCGACACCGGCGGCACGGGAATGGGCCTTGCCATCGTGCGGGCGATGCTTGACGCCCATGGCGGCGCCATACGCCTGCTTGCTTCCGACCGGGGCGCGGCTTTCGAAATCAGCATTCCTTTGGCGAATGGCGCATCGTCGTGAACATGCCGTGGGCGACGATCGGACGGCGCGCCGGCTTGTGCCTCGTCGTTATTGCCTGCGGCCTCGTGCTGCGCGGCTTTGGCTATAGGCTCGGACTGCCTTTCATCGTGGTGAAATACGGCGGCTCCCTGCTGTGGGGCACGGCGCTCTTCTTGTTCGTGGCGGTCTGCGCCTCGAGGCAACCGCTGAAGAACATCGCATGGACTTCGCTGTCGATCGCCGTCTGCGTGGAACTATTCCGGCTTGTTCATAGCCCCTGGCTTGATGCCTTTCGCCTGACCCTGCCCGGCGCCTTGCTGCTCGGCCGGGTTTTCTCCGTCTACAACATATTGGCCTATGGCCTCGGCATAGCCCTGGGGATGGCTCTGGACCACCTGTCGCGGCGGACTTTAAGCCTTCCTTAGAGCCTGACTGATAAGCCACCCTCATCCGACCCTTGCTGCGCAAGGGCCACCTTCTCCCGCAAGCGGGCGAAGGAAGGGCGCGCTGAACCCTTCGCATCGCGAGGGTCGGATGAGGGTTCTCCCACAAACGTCGGTTTAATGAACGCCACTCCGCCGAATAAGGTCTGGACCGACGAGGATATCGGCAAGCTGCTGGTGGCTGCGACCATCGTTTCAGTCGCCTTCCTTGCCATCATGCTGATCCAGACGTCATGGCAGTTGCCGTTTCCCAGGACGCAGGGCGGCAGCGTGCTCGGCAACGACTTTTTCAATTTCTGGACGTTCGGCCAATCGGCGTTCACGTCCGATCCCGGCGCCTTCTATCACTGGCCCACTTACGATCTCTATCAAAAGGCCATCGGCGTCGACGAGGTCGGCCACAACTGGTCGTATCCGCCCAGCATCATGCTGCTGACGGCGCCATTCGGCTATCTCTCCTACGTCACATCGCTGATCCTCTTCACGCTCGTTTCCATCCTGGTCTTCATATGGGTGGCGCGCGGCGACCTGCATGATCCAAAGCTCGTCGCGCTGGCGCTCGTCTCGCCGGCGGCGATGCATTGCCTCAACTCCGGACAGAGCTCGCTGTTGACGGCGGCCGTCATCCTGGCCGCCTGGCGGCTGCTCGACAAGCGGCCAATCGTGGCGGGCATTCTGATTGGATGCCTGTCGCTGAAGCCGCAGGTTGCGGTGATGTTTCCGTTCATGCTGCTGGCGACGCAGCGCTGGAGGGTCATCGCGTCGGCGGCCGTGACATGCATCGCCATCGCGGCGCTGACGACCGCCCTGTTCGGCTTCAAGGCGTGGGAGCAATACATTCAACTTGGCATACCAACGCAAAACCTGGTGCTGACGGATCCGACGCTCGACAGCGCCGCGATGATGCCGACGATCCTGATGACGTTCCGCCGGTTCGGATTGTCGTATGACCTGTCGATGGCGGTTCAGCTTGTCTTCTCAGTCGCAGCCGTGGTGGCGCTGCTGTGGGCATTCCGGCGGCCGCATGACGTCAACGACAGGCGGCTGTTCGCCGTGTTCGCGGCCTGCACGGTCTGCGCCTCGCCTTATCTCCTCATCTACGATCTGGTGCCGCTGACGGTGGCAGCCATATTCCTGATGGACAAGGAACGACCTGCGGGCGTGCCGAAACTGCTTCTGCTGCTGATCTACTGGCTGGCGTTCCTGCAATTGGCGCTGGGCGACCACTTGCGCATCGCCGGCCCCGCTTTTCTGGTGCCGGTGCTGATTGCCTATCTGA
>JAQGJO010000463.1 GCA_028290595.1 Hyphomicrobiales bacterium
CGCTGTTTGCCGATGTGCCCGCCGACCGGCTGCTCGATGCGCCGCCGGATCTGCCGCGGCGCAAATCCGAAATCGAGGTCGAGCGTGCCCTGTCGCGCATGGCTGCAAAGAATATCGCAGCAGGCTCCGTGCCCTTCTTCGTCGGCGCCGGCGCCTACAAGCACCACATTCCCTCGACCGTCGATCATCTGATCCAACGGTCTGAATTCCTGACGAGCTATACGCCCTACCAGCCGGAGCTTTCGCAGGGCACCCTGCAGATGTTGTTCGAATTCCAGACGCAGGTCGCCTCATTGACCGCTATGGTTGTCGCCTATGCCTCGATGTACGATGGCTCGTCGGGCTGCGCCGAGGCGGTGCTGATGGCGCATCGTGTCACCAGGCGCAAGAAGACGGTTCTGTCGGGCGGGCTGCATCCACATTATAGCGAAGTCGTGCGCACGATCTCAGCGATGGCGGCGGACGATGTGACGACCTTGCCGCCGGACGTCAGCGCTAGCGAAGACATTCTGGCGACGATCGACGACAGCGTCTCCTGCGTCGTCGTGCAATCGCCCGATGTGTTCGGCAATCTGCGCGACCTGCGGCCGATCGCCGAGAAGTGCCACGCCCACGGCGCGTTGCTGATCGCGGTGTTCACCGAGGTCGTGTCGCTCGGCCTCGTCGAAGCATCGGGCGCCATGGGCGCCGACATTGTCGTCGGCGAGGGCCAGTCGATCGGCAATGGATTGAATTTCGGCGGGCCATATGTCGGCCTGTTCGCGACGCGGCAGAAATATGTCCGCCAGATGCCGGGACGGCTCGCCGGCGAGACCCTCGATTCCGAAGGCCGGCGCGGCTTCGTGCTGACGCTTTCGACGCGCGAACAGCACATCCGGCGCGAAAAGGCGACCTCGAACATCTGCACCAATTCCGGCCTGTGCGCGCTCGCCTTCTCAGTCCACATGACCATGTTGGGAGAAAAGGGACTGCGGCAGTTGGCACGGGTGAACCACGCCAATGCGGTGAAGCTGGCGGACCTGTTGGCGCGCACGCCCAATGTCGACGTGCTCAACGAGAGCTTCTTCAACGAATTCACCATTCGTGTGAAGGGCGATGCGGCGCAGGTGGTCGAGCAAATGGCCGCAAACGGCGTGCTTGGCGGCGTGCCGGTGTCGCGGCTGCTGCCGCATGCCGGCCTCGACGATCTGATCATCGTCGCCTCCAGCGAAGTGAACACGGATGACGATCGCGCCGCGTTGGCCGCCGCGCTCCAGGGAGTTCTGTGATGCTCAATATGCAAGGCCGTCCAACCCATGCGGACGAAATCCCGACCGGCGAACGCCAGACCTTCACCCGCAACCGCGCGCTGCAGATGGAAGAGCCGCTGATCTTCGAAACCGGCCGTCTCGATGTCACCGGCGTCGATATCGATGCACCCGAACCGTTCACGCTGCGGCTCGGCGCGCATGCGCGCAAGAGCGAGATCGGCCTGCCGGGGCTGACCGAGCCCGAGACCATGCGCCATTACGTGCGCCTGTCGCAGAAGAACTACGCCATCGATGCGGGACTTTATCCGCTCGGCTCCTGCACGATGAAGCACAATCCCAGGCTCAACGAGAAGATGGCGCGCCTGCCGGGGCTTGGCGACATTCATCCGCTGCAGCCGCAATCGACCGTGCAGGGCGCGCTCGAACTGATCGAGACCATGGCGCACTGGCTGATGACTCTGACCGGCATGCCGGCCATCGCCATGTCGCCGAAAGCCGGCGCTCATGGCGAGGCGTGCGGCATGATGGCGATCAAGGCCGCGATCACGGCGCGCGGCGAAGGCGCGACGCGCAATGTCGTGCTCGTCCCCGACAGCGCCCACGGCACCAATCCGGCGACCGCCGCACTGATCGGCTATCACGTGCGCGCCGTGCCGGCGCGCGAGGACGGTACGGTGAGCGCGCAGGCCGTGCGCGAGGCGCTCGGCCCCGATGTCGCCGCCATCATGCTGACCAATCCGAATACGTGCGGTCTGTTCGAAAAGGAGATCGTCGAGATCGCCCGCGCCGTGCACGAGGCCGGCGGCTATTTCTATTGCGACGGGGCGAATTTCAACGCCATCGTCGGCAAGGTGCGGCCGGGCGATCTCGGCATCGACGCCATGCACATCAATCTGCACAAGACCTTCTCGACGCCGCATGGCGGCGGCGGTCCCGGCGCCGGCCCCGTCGTGCTGTCGGAGGCTCTGGCGCCGTTCGCGCCGGTGCCATTCGTGCGACGAGACGGCGAAAAGCTGAATTTCGTCGAGAACGCCGAGGGTACGCAGAGTTTTGGCCGGATGACAGCCTTCCACGGCCAGATGGGCATGTTCGTGCGGGCGCTGTCCTATGCGATGTCGCATGGATCGGATGGCTTGCGGCAGGCCTCGGAAGACGCCGTGCTCAACGCCAATTACATTCGCGCCTGCCTCTCAGACGTGATGTCGCAACCGTTCGGCGACAAGCCGTGCATGCATGAAGCCTTGTTCGACGATCGCTGGCTGAAGGACACCGGCGTCACCACGCTCGATTTCGCCAAGGCGATGATCGACGAGGGCTATCACCCGATGACGATGTATTTTCCGCTCGTCGTCCATGGCGCCATGCTGATTGAGCCAACGGAATCGGAATCGAAAGCCTCGCTCGACCTGTTCATCATGACCCTGCGCGATCTGGCCATGAGCGCGCGCAACGGCGATGTCGAACGCTTCTCCGGCGCGCCGTATTTCGCGCCGCGGCGCAGGCTGGATGAGACACGGGCGGCACGACAGCCGGTGCTGAGGTGGGTGAAGCCGGTAGCGGTGGCACAGGCTGCGGAGTAGCATCTCTCCGACGAGAAGCTCACAGCTAGCGCTACCAGAAGCCCTCATCCTGAGGAGCGCCCAGAGGGCGCGTCTCGAAGGACGGGGGCGGCAGGCTACCACCTTGCCGTCATGGCCAGCCTTGTGCTGGTCGTCCACGC
>JAQGJO010000485.1 GCA_028290595.1 Hyphomicrobiales bacterium
CCGACGCCGGTGGCGCCTGTGCCGACATAGCGCATTTGCGCGCGCTTGTACTTCGGATCGAAGTCGGCCTGGAATTTCAGCGCGTTCCAGTCGAGCTCGCGGGTGTTGTAGCGCGCAACGCGCGACTCGATCCACTGACCAAGCGTCTTGCCTTCGGGTATCTTCACGTTCTCCGGGAGAATTTCCTCTGTGACATGCTGGTTCATGACGCCATCTCCTCATCTGCCATTGGCGGAATGTATCCGCCGCCCAAAAAATTCGCTGCTGCGCCAAAGCCGATACTTTTGCAAAAACCATTGGCACAGGCTGTGCATTGCCAAACTGCAACATCAGCGCAAGCACAGAATTTTATTTTGACAATTTCTACACGACGTTTTAGCTTGTTGCAAATATGAAATGAAGTTTTACCTATAAAACAACTGGCCCAGGTCACCTCATGGCTCAAGCGGAACCGAAAATCGAAGCCGGCGCAGATAGCGCAGACAAGATTTTGATGACCGTTTTTCTGCGCCACGACCAGTCCAACAATCTCGACGCCGTGCAGACCAAACTGAAGGAAGCCGACTGGTGGGAACGTTTTCCCCCGGAGGGCGTGGATGTCGTCTCCTGGTATGTGGCGATGGGTTTTGGCCAGATTGTCACCTTGCGTCTGCCGCCGTCTAAACTCGCCGCCGTCAATGTCGAACTCGAACGCTCCGCCTGGGGCGTTTTCAAGACCGAGTGTTATCCGGCCTATGACTTCGTGCCGGTCCGTGAAATGATCCGAGAGCGCGTGCGCAAAGGAGGCAAGTGATGGAGCAGCAACAATATCTCAACGCCCATCAGACGAGAGATCGCGAACCGACTGATTATGAAAACCTGCTCGGCGACGGCATCGAGAAAGCCTATGCCGCAGGCATTCATGATCTGCCGGGCATTTGTGCTTTGCTCAATACCGATTGTGTCCCGTCTCCCGGTGGCAAGCCCTGGACGCCGGAATTGTTTCAACAGGAAATGCAGCGCCTTGGGGCCTGAAGTCTTGGCGCCTGAAGCCATTGCCGCCTGAAGAAGGAGCGTAACGATGACCGCCGTTTCAGAACATGCCGTCGAAAAACTCATGAGCGTTGGCGCCCGCAACCAATGGTATGCGATGTGCCCTTCCCATTTCATCACCGAAAAGCCACTGTCGCTGCACCGCTGCGGCTACCGCATCGTCTTCTGGCGCGGCATTGATGGCACGCCCTATGCGCTGGAAGACCGCTGCCCCCATCGCGGCGTGCCGCTGTCGTGCGGCATTCTGATGGGCGACCGCATCGCTTGCGGCTATCATGGTGTCCAGGTCGACAAGAACGGTGTCGCCGTGGTTGTGCCCGGCGCGCCCGGCAGCAAGCTCGAAGGCTCGAAGTCGACGAAGACCTTTCCCTTGCAGGAACGCAATGGAATCATTTTCGCCTATGTCGCCGACGAACTGCATCCCGACGTCCCGGAGCTGATCCTGCCGGAAGAACTGTCGTCACCGGAATTCAGCTCGTTCCTGTGCTATGCTGAATGGAACGGCGACTATCGCTATGTCATCGACAATGTGATGGACCCGATGCACGGCACGTTCCTGCACAAGCAGTCGCATTCCATGTCGTTTGGCGACACCCAGGCCAATTTCCGCATCCGCGACACCGACATCGGTTTCGTCTTCGAGAAGGAAGGTCAGCGCAACGTCAATTTCGACTGGACCGAATATGCCCACACCAATGCGCTGTGGCTGCGCCTCGAAATTCCCTATCCCAAGAGTGGCGGCCCGGGCGGCAATTTCCACATCATCGGCATGTACACGCCGATCTCGGAAAACAAGGCCGTCGTGATTCACTGGCGCTGCCGCAAGGTTGACGGCTGGCACCGCGACACCTGGCGCTTCCTTTACAAGAACCGCCTCGAAGCTCGCCACTGGCATGTGCTGGAACAGGACCGCTCCATGCTGGAGCAGTGCGATCCCGACGCCAACAAGCACGAGAACCTCTATGCCCACGACATGGGCATCGTGCGCCTGCGCCGCGTCATGAAGAACCAGGCCGTGAAGCAACTCACGGCTCTTGCCGAGGCGGGCCGGCAAGTTGCCTGACGCCACAGCCAACGCGCCTGTCAGCGTTCGCCGCATCGCCACGCCGGGGCTCATCGAGCCTCCCGGCGCGTCGTGGACGAATTGCATGGTCATCGGCCAGGAAGTGGTCATGTCCGGCGTGACGGCGCGTGGCGACAATGGAGCTCCCATCGGCGGCGCCAATGCCGGCCTGCAGGCGAAGGCGATTTTCAATCGCATCGCCGCGCAGTTGAACGCTGCCGGCGGCGATCTCTGCAATGTCTACAAGCTTGTCATCTACGTCACCGACATGCGGTTCAAGGACGAAGTCAACGCGGTGCGGGCCGCGGCGTTTCAACCGCTCTATCCCGCATCGACTTTCGTCGCGGTGAAGGGTTTTGCTTTTCCAGATCTCCTAGTCGAGATCGACGCCTTCGCCAATCTGGCCGTCAATTTGCATAATGCCGGCGCCTGAACGCCAGCGTTTTATCCGGAGAGTACCGTGAGCATATCGGGCATCGACCGCGTCACATTCGGCGTCGAAGACATCGCACTGAGCCGCAAGTTTTTCCTCGACTGGGGATTGAAACTTGTGAAGGAAACCGAGACTTCGCTTGATTTCGAAACCCTGAACGGTTGCGAAGTCTTCGTGCGCCCGAGCGACGATGCCACTTTGCCGACTGCGATCGAAGCCGGCCCGACGGTGCGCGAAGTCATCTGGAGCGCGGAAAGCCCGGCCGATATCATCACGAGTCGCGAGAAGATGCGCGGCGCCAAGGGTTTCCGCGAGCAGGACGACACCTTGCTCTGCACCGATCCGAACGGCCTCGCCGTCGGCGTGCGGATCAGCCGCAAGCGCCCGCTTGATATCCACGGCGCCCAGACCAACACGTGGGACAAGGCTTCCCGCGTCAATGCTGCGAGCCCCATCTATGACCGGGCCACCCCCATCGAAGTCGGCCATGTCGTCTTCTTCACCAACAAGCTCGACGAGACGACGAAGTTCTACGAGGACATCGGCTTCTGCATGTCCGACCGCTACCCCGGACGCGGGCATTTCCTGCGCACCGCACCGCGCGGCGGCCACCACGACATGTTCCTGCTGCAGACGCCCGACAGCAAGCCCGGCCTCAACCACGTGGCCTTCGCCGTGCGCGACATCCACGAAGTCTTCGGCGGCGGCATGCATATGTCGCGCTGCGGCTGGGAGACGCAGCTTGGACCGGGCAAGCATCCTGTCTCCTCGGCGATCTTCTGGTACTTCAAGAATCCCGCGGGCGCGCTGGCGGAATATTACGCCGACGAGGACGTCGTGACCGAAGCCTGGACGCCGCGCGATTTCGAACCCGGCCCCGACGTCTTCGCCGAATGGGCAATTGCCGGCGGCATCGACGGCAAGACGCGCCGCCAGAAGTCGACTGCGCCTGCGCCCGCCGCGGACGGCAAGTTCATCACCGAAAAGCGGTCCTGATCGATGAAGACAATCCGCCTCGAATGCCGCAATGTCACCAAACGCTTTGCGGCCCAGCGCAAGGGCGAGGCGCCCATCGTCGCCGTGCAGAATCTCAACTTCAAGGTCGCCGATGGTGAGGTGATCTCGCTCATCGGACCGTCGGGCTGCGGCAAGAGCACCCTGCTCAACATGGGCTCGGGTCTTGATCCCGCCAGCGACGGCGAGGTGATGGTCGACGGCGAAAAGGTGACGAAGCCCAACGAGCACGTCGCCTTCATGCTGCAGAAGGACCTGCTGTTGCCCTGGCGCACCATCCGCCAGAACGTCGAATTCGGCCTCGAAATCCGCGGCGTCGCGGCCTCGGAACGCAAGGTCACGGCGCTCGCGCTTCTGAAGAAGTGCCGCCTGCCGGATTTCGCCGATCACTATCCCCATCAATTGTCCGGCGGCATGCGCCAGCGCGCGGCCCTTGCCCGCACGCTCGCCGTCGATCCCGCCGTGCTGCTGATGGACGAACCGTTCTCAGCGCTGGACGCACAGACCAAAATGGTCTTGCAGCAGGATCTCGGCCGCACCCTGGCCGAGACCGGCAAGACCGCTCTGTTCGTGACCCACGATCTCGTCGAGGCCATCGCGCTTTCCGACCGGGTGCTCGTCATGAGCCAGCGTCCTGGCACCATTATCGAGGAAATCGTCATCGATATTCCCGATCGCGACAATCCGATGGAGCGGCGCAAGAGCCCGAAGACCGGGCCCTATATCGCGCAGCTCATGAGTCTGCTGAACATCGG
>JAQGJO010000554.1 GCA_028290595.1 Hyphomicrobiales bacterium
GCGGTGTCGGAACGTCGGCCTTTTTCCAGTTCATGCCGGCCTGCGCGATGCCTGAGCTCATCTGCAGCAGACTGTCGAAGCCGCGCCGCATGGCCCAGGGGCCGCTCCAGCCATAGGCGCACAGCGACACGTCGATCAGCGCCGGCGCGATGGCGCGGCGCTTCGCCTGATCGTAGCCGAGGCCATCGAGCGCGCCGGGGCGATAGCCATGTAGAAGCACATCGGCCTGCGACAGCAGCGCTTCGAAGATGCGCCTGCCGTCGGCGCTTCTGAGATCGAGCCGCGCGCAATGCTTGCCGAGCGTGACTTCGGGAATAACGCCGGGCTCATCCCAATCGAGCGGATCGACGCGCACCACGTCGGCGCCATAGCCTGCCAGAAAGCGGCTGCCGACCGGGCCTGCGAGCACGCGGGTGAGATCGAGCACGCGCAATCCCTTGAGCGGGCGTTGCGGCTGCGGCGTCCAGGCGGCCGCGTTGGTTTTATGGTGCACGCGCGATTGCACCAGCGGCTCGGCAGCGACGGCGCGACCTTGCGGATGCGCCAGCCAGTCGTCGACCGAGCGCATTTCGGCGGCGCAACCGCCCTCGTTCACAATCGCAGTCTCGAGATCGCTTTTGCGCCAGGGCGCGACGGCCTGCGCCATGGCGGCCTTGTCGGCGTGCGGGCCAAGCACGCGCTGCGCCGCGGCGCGGTGGTGCGGCGCATTGGTATGAAGACGGATCCAGCCATCGCTGGTCTTGTAGTCGCCGGCGATCGGATCCCACGCCGGTGGCATGGTCCAGCCGCGCGGCCGGATCGACATGCCGAACCAGAACGACGACAGCCGGCGATCGATCGTCACGGCCGGCGCGTTGGAGGATGGCGTCTTGGAAGATGTCTCGGCCGCAAGCTCGGCAATCGACAGCGCGGCTGCGGCGATCGAGGCGCCGGCGAAATCCGTCACTGGGAAAGCCGACGACAGGGCGCCGTCTCCGGTGATTGTCAGGGCATTCAATTGCGCATCCGGACCGTCCAGCGCTGTCCAGATTTCGCGGGTCAAATCCTGCATATTCATTGCCTTAAGACCTCTATTGGTTTGGCCGGCCAGCTCAACATAGCGCGGACGCAGAAATTCGCATCCCGCAAACCGAGCCATTACTTTCGTCGATTCCAAATAATTTCGCTCGCTTTCTCTTTGTGTTACATTATTACATTTACAGCTTCGGAATGGTCAGGATCGTGCCGCCAATGGATGGACTTAGCATGTCACCGGTCTCGCTTTTCATTCAGGCCGGTCTGGTCGGCAAAAGCGTCATTATCCTCCTCGTGCTTGCTTCGGTCTGGTGCTGGGTACTCATCTTCGAGGGGCTTTTCTCGGTCTCCCGCCTCAATCGTGCGGTGCGCAGCGCGCGTGGCGGCCAGGACAATGAGTTGATCGCCCCGATCGCGCGCTCGGGGCTGGAGGCGGCGACCGTCAACATTGCCGGCGAGGGTCCAACCGACATCCGCCAGCGCATCGTCGAAGCCATGAACCGGGCCGGCCGCGAATTGCTGATGCGCGCTGAGGGCGGCTTGCCCAATCTGGCGATCATCTCCAGCGTGTCGCCCTTCGTCGGCCTGTTCGGCACGGTGTGGGGCATTATGGTGAGCTTCGTCGGCATTGCCGCATCGAAAGACACCAGCCTCGCGGTCGTCGCGCCGGGCATTGCCGAGGCGCTGGCCGCCACCGCGTTCGGTCTCGCTGCTGCCATTCCCGCGACCATCGGCTATAACCGCATCGGTGCGGCCTTCGCCCGCTCCGGCCAACTGCTTTCCAATCTCATCGAGGAACGCGCCGTCAAGATCTGCGCCGACGGACAGCCGAACGAGCCGGCGAGGTCTGCCTGATGGGACTGCAGTCGAACAACAACAACGGCAGCGGCCTGTTCCGCCCGCAGGCCGACATCAACGTGACGCCGCTGGTCGACGTCATGCTGGTGCTGCTGATTATTTTCATGATCACCGCGCCGCTGCTGGCGACTGGCGTCAAAGTCAATCTGCCGCAGGCGAAAGTCGCGCAGCCGCTCGACCAGACCGAACCCATTACCGTCACCGTCGGCAAAGACGGCAAGCTGTCGCTCGGCGCGGACGAGGTTGAGATTGACAGGCTCGCCGATCTCATCAACACCCGCAATGGCGGCGACCTCTCGCGTGTCGTCCAGTTGCGGGGCGACAAAGAAGCGCCCTATGGCGCGGTCGTCGCGGTGATGGATACGCTTGTCGCCAACGGCATGGCGCGCATCGCCATCATCACCGACGGCAAGGGCGCGGTCGCCCCGCCGGCAGCTACGCCAGCGGCCAAATGAGCGGAGCCTGCGCGGACGTGATGGACCCTATGGCATCAGCCGGCGGACCACGCTTCCAGCCGCGCTGGCTGCGGCCGCTGGCGCTTGTCCTCGTCGTCTGCGTCCATGCCGCGGGTCTTGCGGCGTTGCGGCCGCACTTCGAAGAGACACCGCTGCCTTCCATCATCGTCGATCTCGTGCCGGCACCGTCGCCCCCCGAACCGCCGCCGGCGCCCGTTGAACCGACACCGCAAGAGACGCCTCTAGAGATGCCACAAGAGACTGTGCCACCGGTGGCTGAGACCCCGCCGCCGGAGCCAGAGATGCAAACTGCCGAAGCGGCGCCACAACCTCCCCAGCCGGAGCTGCCGCAACCGGAGCCGCCGAAAGTCGTTGCGCCGGAGGCTCTGCCGCTGCCGGTCGCCAAGCCCCGCTCTCCAGTGACGCCGAAAAAGATCGTGGAGCGCCGCGAACCAAAACCGCTGCCGAAGCCGATCCCAAAACCAAAGCCCGTCGCGGCGCCCAAGCCGGCTGCGCCAAAACCCGTGGCACGCGCAGCACGGCCGACGTCTGCACCCGCCGCCGCATCAGTCGCGAGGCCATCGGGAAACACCGGCATGTCGGTCGCGAACTACGGTTCGATTGTCATCTCGGCGCTCAAGCGGTTGCAGGTCTATCCGCCTTCGGCGCGCGAAGCGGGCATTACCGGTTCGGTGGGCATTTCGTTCACCATTGGGACCAGCGGGCGTGTGACAAGGTCATCGATCCGTTCATCGGGCCATGGCATGCTCGACGCTGCCGCACGGCAGATGCTCGCCAGTCTGCATGTGCCGCCGCCGCCGGGCGGCGTGTTCAGCGGCAGCACGACGATCAGCTTCAGTCTGCGCTAAACGTACTGTTGAACTCATGCCGCAGCGGCGTGTCATGCTCACCCAGAGCCGGCGTGCGCGACGCAAACAGCGGCGCGCCATCGTGATTTGCGCCGGGCGCGATCATCGTCACCTTGCCCACCGGTGTTTCCACATCGATGAGCCGGTTCTGCGGATGCGCGGCAAGGTCCTCCATTGTGCTGACCCGGCCATAAGCGATTTTTGCATCCTCCAGCCGCGCGATGACGTCCTCGCGCGAGCGCACGCCGAACAGGTCATTGATGATCGCGTCGAGCGCCGGCCGGTTGGCGACACGGTTGGGATTGGAATTGAACCTTGCATCGCTCGCCACATCGGCACGCTGCAAAGTCTTCTCGCAGAACGACACCCATTCGCGTTCGTTCTGGATCGAGAACAGTACTGCCTTGCCGTCGCCACAGGTGTAAGCGCCATAGGGCGCGATCGTCGGATGATTGAGGCCTGAACGTTCCGGCGCATAGCCGCCGTAGGAAAACTGAAGATAGGGCACGTTCATCCAGTCGGCGAGCGCATGAAACAGCGACACGGTGATATGGCGGCCTTCGCCGGTGCGTTCGCGCGCGAATAGCGCGGTCAGGATCGCCTGTACGGCCGTCATGCCCGCGCTGATATCGCAGACGGAAACGCCGACCCGCGCCTGTCCATGGGCATTGCCGGTGATTTCGGACAGGCCGCTTTCCGCCTGTACCAGCAGATCATAAGCCTTCATGTCGCGAAACGGTCCGTCTTCGCCATAGCCTGAAATTGAACAGGTGATGAGGCGCGGGTTGGCCTTGCGCATGTCGAGCGGATCGAGGCCCAGCCTCGCGCAGGCGCCGGGCGCCAGATTCTGAATGAACACGTCGGCCTTGGCGATCATCCGATGCAGGACTGCCTTGTCTTCCGGCTTTGCAAGATCGAGACGAATCGATTCCTTGCCGCGATTGAGCCAGACGAAATAGGCGCTCTCGCCCATGACCAGCTTGTCGTAGCCGCGGGCAAAATCGCCCTCAGGCCGTTCGATCTTGATGACCCGGGCGCCGGCGTCAGCCAGTTTCTCCGATGCATAGGGCGCTGCCACCGCCTGTTCGATGGACACGACCAGAATGCCTTCGAGATCTTTCGCCATGTTCCCCGCCCCGGTGTCATCCCCGACGCCGGCGCAGCCGGCGAGCGGGGATCCAGACCTAATCGTTCAACACGTCGCAGTCATGAGCATCCAGCATCGATGCAGTTGCAACGTCTGGTTTCCCGCTCGCGCCTGCGGCGCGTCGGGAATGACATTGACCACCCTAGCCGCAAAAGTCACGTCGGCGCGTGGCCGAGCATCTGCGTCAGCAGGCCCGAGAACGGCCGGAAGACGAAGCGCACCCGATGCACGCCGGCCGGCAGTTCGACAGCGCGGAAGATCACATTGGCGCGCAGCAGGCTCGCCGGCTTGCCGTCCACTTCGACCTGCCACCACGGATGCCAGACGTCGTTGAGCACGAGGAAGCCGCCCTGCGGCGATGTCGCATCGATGACGACCTCGTTATTGCCATAGGAGGCGATGCGCGCGCTGCCGGGCTCGCGTGCATCGCTCGCTGAAGCGGGCGGATGTTCGAGCAGCACGGTTTTGCGGAAGTCGACATCGGGCCATTCGCCCGATTTGATCATTGCCTCGAAATCGGCCTGACGCGCCTGCGTCGCAAACAGCACGCGCGGCAGGGCGCGGGGATTTTCGTAGATATAGGCGTCCTTGGTGCGGCCGATCGGGACAAGATCGCCCGGCTTGAATTTCTTGTCGAGTTCCTCGGCAGGAACGCCGGTGGCGATGAAGCGTACGCCGAGCAGATCGGCCATGGGCGAACGGTACGAGGCGAACAGAGGCGCGAACTGCCGCTGCTCGGGGACCGCCACCGCATCGATCGCGCCTGTCGCATCGGCGAACCATTTCAGCCGCAACGGATTGTAGCCAAGCCAGTGATCGAAATTTTGTGACAGAGACGCATTGGCCCAGTGAAAATCGATAGCCGCCATTTCGACCCTGTCGCGCCGGTCGGGCGCGGCGTCCGCCGCCAGCCGTTCGCGCAGGATGTCAAGCGTCGGATCCTTGGCGCCGGGCACGAGAACCTGAAAGTTCTGCGCCGGCAGGGCAGTCGATTCATTCGGGCCGTTGTTGATCCTCAGATCGAGCGTCATGACGCCGGCGATGAGGGCGATATAAAGCAGGGGCTGGCGTGCAAGCGGTTTGGCGCAGGCAATTGCGATGGCAGCCAACGCAAGAAACAGCACCGTCATGAGAAGCGGCAGCGCGGCCTGTTCCAGGCGGCCTTTGTCGAAGGCGATCCAGACACAGGCGAGAAACGCCAGCACGGCGCAGCCGATCTCGATCGCCCGCTGCCGCGCACTCGCCTGCAACGAGCCGCTTGCAAGGCGGTGGACAAGATAGCCGGCGATGATCGCCAACATCGCGCCGAGCGGAAAGGTGGCGTCGGCCGGACGGCGGAAGAGGTCTGACCCCGGCAGCGCGAAGAAGAGCTTGAAGACCGGCGTATAGCTGCCCAAAGCATAGAGCGTCATCCACACGGCGGCGACGGTGAACATGAGAATGTCGCGGGCGAAGACGCCACGGCGCACAAGGCCGAGACACAACAGCGCCAGAAACGGCAGCGCGCCGAGATAGACATCCGCCATGTTGCGGGCGAGCGCGAGGCCTGTCTCGCCCCAGACCTGGCTC
>JAQGJO010000570.1 GCA_028290595.1 Hyphomicrobiales bacterium
AATATTCCAGATGGAATGACTTCGGAGGACGCAGACTTCGATTTCAGCAGTTTCGTGCCCTATCTGAAGAATCGCACGACGCTCGCCATCATGCCGCTGTTCACGCCACGGCTTAAGGCCGACAATCTTTCACTGGCCGGCTGGCGCGTTCTGGCGACGCTGCATAAATCCCATGCGATGCGCGTTCGCGAACTGCTGAATATCTCCGCGCTTGAACCGGCGACCCTGTCGCGCACGCTGGCCGATCTCGAACAGCGCAAACTCGTCGTGCGCACGCCAAGCGAAGAGGACGCGCGCGGCATCCTCGTGGAGGCGACGCCCGAGGGCATTGCCCTCGCCGACGCCATAATCCCGCAAGCCCTCGCCATACAGAAAGCGGCGCTTTGCGACTTCAGTGCTGACGAGGCGGCTTTCCTGGTTCGGCTGCTCAAGCGCATCCAGCAGAACGTCGCATCGGCGACGTAGGGCGCTTCGCCGCATGCCGTCGCAACAGGTGTCAAGCGCCTGCTGGCGACCCGCCACGATCTCCCGCATCCAAAATCCACGTCCGGTCAGCGAACGCGACATAGATACGCTCCTGCCCAAGCGCGGTCCCAAGCTCAATCGAAAGCTCGTTTAACATCGCTTCGATGGCTGAATCGGGCAGTTGACCGAGATAGGCATGGACCGCCTCTCCGGTGAACAACGCAACGGGTTCACGGTCCGAGCCGACCGTCCCGTCAGGGCGCGGCCACGCGTAGGTGACTTCCGCGCGCGTGAACATGCCTGACAAGGCGGGCTGGCCCGCTTCGACGCGGCGCTTCATCCATGCCCGCGCGGTGCGTACGGCCTCGGAAACATCGAAAACGCGCCCCTCAGGGCTCCAGCCCTCGCGTAACCCGACGCTGATCCGAAAATCCCGCCGCGGACCTAGCGAGCCGGGAACGACGGCATAATCCTCGGCCTTGGGCGACGGAGCCCGGTTGTTGGACAGTTCGGGCATCGCTGCTCCTTTTCTCCCGCTTTCCGGGTTCCGGCTCTCGGAACTATTCGCGCGCTGGAAGCCCATCATATCGGATGGCCGCGACACTATGTTTTCTGCTTGCTAGTGCCCGGTCTGGCAACGCCAAAGCAGTCCTGAGCCGACCATGTTCTAGGGACAAAAAGCTAAAATAGCCCTTGAATAAAGGTAACATATCTGTTACCTTTGGACATGCTCGAACTGCGCTATTACCTCGCCAGTGACGGGGGAAGCCCGTTCGAAACCTGGTTCACCGGCCTTAATGCGCAGGCGGCGGCAAAGGTAGCCGTGGCGCTGGCAAAGCTAGAACAAGGCAACCTGTCGAACGCCAAAGCGGTAGGCGAAGGCGTCCTCGAATACCGGATCGATTGGGGACCTGGCTACCGGGTTTATTTCGGACGCGATAGCGATGTGCTGGTGATTCTGCTGACGGGCGGCACCAAGCAGCGTCAACAGCGGGACATCGACGCGGCGAAAGCCGGCTGGGCGGATTACAAGCGGCGACGGCCGCGTGCAAAATGATAGAGGCGAAGATGGCCGTAACGAAAAGCTTCAAGGAACTTGTGCAACGCCGCGTAGCAAGTGACGGCGCGTTTGCCGAAAACCTGCTGCGCGAAGGTATCGACACCATGCTGACCGGCGACATCGAAACCGGCAAGGCGATCCTGCGCGACTACATCAAGGCGACGGTCGGCTTCGAAAAACTGGGCGAAGCCACCGACACGCCCGCCAAAAGCTTGATCCGCATGTTCAGCCCGCGCGGTAATCCGCAGGCGCGTAACCTGTTCGGTGTTATTGGCTATCTGCAAAAGCAAGCGGGTATCGAACTACATGTGACACCGCAGCCGCGGTAAGCTCACAAAACTTCGATCGAACTTGCCTCAGCGCTCTTCACCCGATCCAGTCGGATCGGAAAACGCTATAGTGCGTGGCCCCACGAACGAAAGCCGCTATGCTCGACCGTCTTACCATCCCGATCATCCAGGCCCCGATGCTGGGCGCAACAACCGAGGCGATCACCATCGCCGTGTCGAACACCGGCGCCATGGGTTCGTTCGCCGCCGCAGGCTCGTCGCCGGAACAGCTTATCAACGGCGTCAAAGCCATTCGGGCGGCGACCGATGCGCCTTTCGCCGTCAATATTTTCATTATCGATCCGGTCGATCCGCCCCCCGCCATGGTGGCGGAGGCGATGGTGCGCCTCGCCCCCTGGCGGGAGCGCTACGGCCTGCCCGCCCAGTCGATCCCGAATTCCTGGGCGCAGGCGTTCACGCCGCAATTCGCCGCCCTGGTCGAAGCAGCGCCGCCGGCAGCCTCGTTCACCTTCGGCTGCCTGAGCGCCGAACAGGCCGAGGCGCTAAAGGCGCGCGGCACCTATGTCATCGGCACGGCGACCAGTGTCGCCGAGGCACGGCACTGGGCCAGCATCGGCGCGGATGCGATCTGCGCTCAGGGTATCGAGGCTGGCGGCCACCGCGGCACCTTCCTGAAATCTGTGGCCGAATCCTCCATCGGCACGATGGCTCTGGTGCGCACGATCAGACAGGCGGTCGATCTGCCGGTGATCGCAGCCGGCGGAATCATGGACGGAGCCGGCATTGCCGCGGCCCTGATGCTCGGCGCCGACGCAGTGCAATTGGGCAGCGCCTTCCTGCTCGCCGACGAGGCGACCATCTCGGCACCGTGGCGGCGGGCGATCGAGACCGCGCCTGACGATGCGACACGGCTGACGCGGGCGATTTCCGGCCGTTTCGCGCGCGGCATCGACAATGAATTCATGGCGGCGATGCGGCCGATCGAGGACGCTATTCCGCCCTATCCGATCCAGAATGCACTGACCCAGGAATTGCGCGCCGCCGCTGCCAAGATGGGCTCGCCCGACGTGCTCTCGCTATGGGCGGGGCAGGCGATCAAGCTGGCGCGCAAGGGCGCCGCCGCCGATATCGTGCGCGACCTATGGGTGCAAACGCAGAGTGAATTGCGCGAGCGTTCGAAGACGTTTCTGAACAGATGAAGCAATACGGCGGAGCTTATTCCGCCGCTTCCTTCAACTGGGCGCGGATGCTGCCGCGCATGTCGTCGATCGAGACGAGCTTGCCGGCGCGTTCGACGTTCCAGAAGACCCAGCCGTTGCAGGCAGGAAGTCCCTGCGCCAGAGCGCCAGCCTTGTGGATGGAGGCGACGATGCCGGACATCAATAGTGATCCATCGGGGCGAACGACGGCCTTGAAGCGGCGCTTGTCGTCGACGAGCGTTTCGCCGGCGGCGATGAAGCCGGCCTCGACGACGCTGGCGAAAGCAACGCGCGGCTCCGAGCGTTTCGCCGTCGGTGCGTTGACGACATCATCCGGCAACGGCTCGGCAGCTGCGATGCGGGCGCGGGCGGCTTTTGCATAGATGGGATCGCGTTCGGTGCCGATGAAGGAGCGGCCGAGTTTCTTGGCGACGGCGCCTGTCGTGCCGGAGCCGAAGAAGGGATCGAGCACGACGTCGCCCGGCTTCGACGCCGACATGATGACGCGGGCCAGCAACGCTTCGGGCTTCTGCGTCGGATGCATCTTGCGGCCGTTGGCGTCCTTCAGCCGTTCGGCGCCGGTGCAGATCGGCATGAACCAGTCGGAGCGTACCTGGCAATCATCGTTGCCGGCTTTCAATGTCTCGTAGTTGAACGTGTAGGCTTTCGTCTGCGCGCTGCGGCCGGCCCAGATCATCGTCTCATGGGCATTGGTGAATCTGCGGCCGCGGAAATTCGGCATCGGATTGGCCTTGCGCCAGACGATGTCGTTGAGAATCCAGAAGCCCATGTCCTGCAGGATCGTGCCGACGCGGAAGATGTTGTGATAGGAGCCGATGACGAAGATCGTCGCTTCCGGCTTCATGACTCTGCGCACGGCAGTGAGCCAGTCGCGGGTGAAGCGGTCGTATTCGGAAAAGCTGGCGAATTTGTCCCAGTCGTCATCGACGGCGTCGACCACGCTCTGGTCCGGGCGCGACAGGGCGCCTTCGAGCTGGAGATTGTAGGGCGGGTCGGCGAAGACAAGATCGATGCTTGCCGCCGGCAGCCTGTTCAGCTCGGCGACACAGTCGCCGACCAGAATTTCATTCAAGGGAAGCCGGACAGACACGGCGGGGAGCCGGGCCGTCGAAACCCCGGTACGCGTGACCTGGATCCGGGGTTTCGAGCCGGCTACCCCGGCACGTGCGATACTCATGGAGACACTTACCGGTTACTCAACTGACAGGACGGACTATGCCCGCCATGAGGTAAAAACCGGGTTAGGGAGGGTAAAAAGGACGTGTCCTTTTTCCGGACGTTTTTGTTAAAAAGCGCGCTGATTTATTAAGGGATTACGCCCACCTGCATGGTGTGCTTAACAGAGCGTTACGCAGGTGAAGATGCTGGCTTTAAATCAGCTCTTTTAACGAGCCGAAACTGCGCCGATGAAAGACGCACGGCCCGTGAACCGCCATCGCCTCGACATGCTGTCTCGTCGCATAGCCGACGTGCTCGGCAAATCCATATTCAGGATGCCAGAGCGACATGCGATGCATCAGACGATCGCGTGTCACTTTGGCGACGATCGACGCCGCGGCGATCGACATGGAAATCGAATCGCCTTTCACCAGGGTCTCGGCCGCACAGGTGAGGCCGGCGGGCTTGTCGTTGCCATCGATCAGCACAATGACGGGCGCGATGGCAAGCGCCGCCAGCGCCCTCCGCATCGCCGCATGGGTGGCCTGGCGGATGTTGATGCGGTCGATTTCGTCGGCCGGCGAAAAGCCGATGCCGACGGCAATCGCGTCGGCCATGATCGCGGCAAAGGCAGTCTCGCGCTCTTCCCGCGTCAATTGCTTGGAATCGGCGAGGCCCGGCGGGATGCGGGCGGGATCGAGAATGACGGCGGCGGCCACGACCGGCCCACACAGGGGCCCGCGGCCGGCCTCGTCAATGCCGGCAACCGGCCACTGGCCGCTGCCGCGCAGGCGCGTCTCATTGTCGAAATGCGGCGCCTGCCAAACCACCTGTACCGGCTTTTTGGCAGCAGACTTCGCCTTCGCAGCAGCAGACGATTTGGCGGCAGGTGGCTTTTTAATCGGCGGCTTTTTGGTCAACTGCTTGGCCATTTAAACCATATTTCCCGCTTTTGGCCCGGAAGCGGCAGGAACAATCATGTCTTGCAATCAAGTCTTGATTGTACTGCTGCGGCATTTCATTAAGAATACCTTAATGGAATATCCGTCTAGCGGGAGCAAGCCATGAGCGAGGCCGGGGGCACTTTAGACACAACAACAAAAATGCCGGAGGCCGGGAGTTTCGACTTGAGCCGTGCGGCGGCGGCCGCCGCCGCCGACAGCGAGGCCGAGCGCAATACGGTTTTCAGCAGCCTGGTCACCGGCGACGCCGATATCGTCGGCCTGGTCGCTTATTCGATCTACAAGCAGAACAAACACGACTGGCTTGTCGCCTTCACCAAAAGCAAGGCGCGCGAGCCGACCGAGGGCGAGCTGACATCCTACATCATCGGCGAATCGACGCCGCGCCGTCTCGCCACCTACCGCCACCTGGCGCAGGCGACGCTCGACGGGCGCGGACCGGAGGTCAGCGCCGGCCCGGCGAACCAGGGTTTCACTCTGGGCGGCGTCCGCACCCAAAGCGGCGCCATCAGCCAACCGATGCTGTGGTTCGGCCTGACCCTGATCGTGCTGGTCGGCGCCTATCTCGCCGCCCGCTATGGCCTGATCAGAATCTGATTGGGCATTACAACAGCATGAGCTGTTCGTTCTGCCGCGCCGGCCGCTGAAACAGGTCGCAGCGCAGCTTGGCGCGGCCCTTGTTGAACCCGAGCTTGTTGGACGCCATCTCGAAGCGGCGGCCGGTCAGCCAGGCATAGGGGCCGGACCCGGTCATGCGCTTGCCGAAGGTTGAATCATAGGCCTTGCCGCCGCGCATGCCGCGAACCAGCGACATGACATGGCGATATTTGCCGGGAAAATGCGTCACCAGCCATTCGCTGAATATGCTTTCGACCTCGAGCGGGAGGCGCAGCATGACATAGCCGGCGTTGCGCGCACCGGCCGCAAAGGCCCGCTCGAGGATAGCCTCGATCTCGTGGTCGTTGATCGCCGGGATAATCGGCGCAACCATGACGGTCGTGGGAATGCCCGCCTCGCTGAGGATCCTCAGAGTTTCAAGCCGCTTCTCGGGTTGCGCGGCGCGCGGCTCCATCAGCCGCGACAGTTTGCCGTCGAGGCTGGTGACCGACAGGGCGACCTTGGCGAGGCCCTTCTCGGCCATGGGGGCGAGAATATCGATATCGCGTGTCACCAGCGCCGATTTGGTGACGATGCCGACGGGATGATTGGCGCGCGACAGCACTTCCAGAATCTGCCGCATGTTGCGGTGCTGCCGTTCGATCGGCTGATAGGGATCGGTATTGGTGCCGATGGCGATGGTCTTGGGCTGATAGCCGGGCGCGCTCAACTCCCGTTCCAACGCCTGCGCCGCGCCTTCCTTGACGAACAGCCGCGTCTCGAAATCGAGCCCCGGCGACAGACCCATATAAGCGTGGGTCGGCCGGGCGAAACAATAGACGCATCCGTGCTCGCAGCCACGGTAGGGATTGATCGACCGGTCGAACGAAATATCGGGCGAATCGTTGCGGGCAATGATCGTGCGCGTCTTTTCGTAGGAAATCTGAGTGCGGAAAGCCTCAAGCTCGGCAAGACCGTCCCAGCCGTCGTCCTCCTCGACCCGGACCTGTTTCTCGAACCGGCCGCTGGCATTGCTGACCGCTCCGCGGCCGCGGCGACGGTCTGTGGCGACAAAACCGACGACAGTGTCGCCGGCCAGGGTCTCGATATCCTCAGGGGCGCCGGCTTCGATTCGCGCCGCAAGATTTGTGACGCCGCGGTTGGCGACAGCGCGCCGGCCGGCGGCAGCGCGGGGGGTGACGGCTGCCTTTTTGGGCGCACTCTGGGTCGTCTGCATCGGTATGCTCCGCAACTCGTCCTGTCCCCGTTAGAACAAATAGTGAACATGCCTGCGGACGTCAACAGCGCTGTGGACAAATGTGTTGATGGCTCCGATTATTGCACCGCAACCCGCAACTTACGGCCCCATGTTTTCAATCATTGTTTTGACACAAACCGACAATGTTCATGCTTCGCCCTCCTCCGAAGCCGTGGCGCGGACGCTTGCCGCCCTGGTCCCCGGCGCCATCTCCGGCGTCATAAGGGATGTCGTGTTGGCGAGTTCGGAAAAATCCGCCGACCTCGAGCATATCGCCGACCACGCCGGCTGCGAACTCGTCATTGCCGGAACCTGGATCGAGACCGTGCAGCTGGCGCTAAAGAAAGCGCGGGAGCCGAAAATCTTCGCCCTGCAGGCCGGCTTTGCGCCGGAGAGCGGCTTCTACGAGGAATTGTCCGACCTCGGCTGGGGCGCACGTTTTAAGACGTCGCGTTTACTGGAACGGCCGGAAACGACCTTGCAGAGATTTCTGCCGTTTCTCGCGCCGCTCGCCGGACTGGCCGCGGCGAAAGACAGACTTGCCGGCGCCCACGGATCGGATTTCCGTAGCTGGGCACGCCAGCTCGGGCGTATGGACACAATGCGGACCCGCGCGCGGCGCGTTGATTCCATTTTTTAG
>JAQGJO010000583.1 GCA_028290595.1 Hyphomicrobiales bacterium
CTGCTTCATCGGCATTCAATTTGGCGCCCGAGGACAGCAGCCAGCGCGGCGAGGGCAGAGGCGTTGTACCGGCGTCCTGCATCGCCGTCGCCATCAGGCGAAAGTGCGTCGGCACGCCATAGATGACGCTGGCTTTGTGTTTCTCCGCGAGGTCGATGGCGCGATCTGGACGGAACGTCGCAGACATGACCAGAGTTGCGCCGATGTGCATGGCATGCATCGCCGCATAGAGAAACAGCGAATGCGTCATCGCACCGGGTGCGAGAAGGACATCGTCACCGTTGATGCCGAATTCGACCGCGTCGGCGTCAAAACTTTTGATCCAGGAGCGATGATGGCGGCGATAGCCCTTTGGGGCGCCGGTGGAGCCAGAGGTGAAGCCGACATAGAAAGGCAACAGATCATCGACTTCGGGCAACGCCGCACGAGGTGCCGTCGCGATATCACTCAAGCCCTGCGCCGCAGAATCAAACCGTATGTCATGCTTGTTGAGCACGATGCAGCGATGATGACGAATGTTGGGATCTGCGGTGATGACAAGGGCCGGATCGAGCAAAGCCAGGACAGATTGCGTCCTTGACGGCGGCCAGGCCGGATCGAGCACCTGGGCTTCCCGGCCAACGCGGGCAATGGCCAGGAACAGCGGCACGAAGGCCGATCCATTGGACAGGTGCAGCGCGATCGGGCGCGCTTCATTATCGAGAGCTGCAAGCCGAAGCGCCAGCGCCGACACCAGACGATCGAGATCGCGCCATGAGATGATCGCGTCATCACAGACGATCGCGCGTCCGAGCGGATTGTCTGCAGCATGACAGCTGAGCGTCGCGCCGATGGTCATGACGGTTTCGGCACGTTGAGACGCCCGAAGTTACCGATGCTGGCGACATAGGCGCAGGCAAGCGCTTTCAGAACATCGCCGGGCACGAAAATGAAATCGGCGACAGCAGCCTGTTGCAGGCTCATGCCGAGTTTCCAGGCGAGATAGGAGAAGCCCGCCGCATGGATGACGAGCACGCCGCCGACGAGCGCGGCCACATAGGCGCGCAAGAACAGATTGCCCGGCCAAGATTTTTGCATGAGCCAGCCGGTGACGTAGGCGCCAGGGATCCAGCCGATCAGATAGCCGGCCGTCGGCCCGAAGAAGACGCCGAGACCGCCGCGCCCGCCGGCCAGCAGCGGCGCGCCGACCGCGACCAGCAGCAAAAACAGCAGAACGCTGGCGGCGCCACGCCAAGGGCCGAGCAAAGCGCCCGCCAGCATGACGCCGAGCGTCTGCAGAGTGATGGGAACACCGCCGGCGAGCGGAATATCGAGCCGGGGGAACAGGCCCATGGCGGCGATCAGAGCCGCGAACAGGCTGATACGGACGATATCGCGCGTGTCGAACATGAGCGGATTATTCCTTAGTTCGCTTGATCGAGAAACCACGCGAATCCAGCGCTTCGGCGACGTGGTCGGCCAATCTTACGATATCAGCGGCAAACGGCGCCAGCAGACGCAGCGGCGGCCTGCGGCCGGTGCGGGCACGCCAGGCCTCGCCGCGCTTCGTCCATTCATTCAGCAGCACCGGCATGAAGCGGATCACCAGCGCCACGGCGAGCGAGACCTGGTTTTCATTGATACCGATGCGGCGCAGCGGCCGCAGCACCGGCGCCAGCGCATCCATCATCGCCAGCATCGGCGTCGTCGCGGTGACGAGATCGGCGAGCAGGATCATCGCCACAAGCCGCGCGATCGAGGCGATGGCGAGCTCCCAGCCCGATGCATAGGCCTGCAAGGCGCCGATGCCGATCAGCAGCGGCAGCAACGGCGCGTAAAGACGCAGGCGCTTCCAATGACCGAGAATGGTCAACAGGTAGAGCGCCAGCACAGCGGTTGCGGCGACGAGCAGGCTGCGCCAATCGGCGAGCTGGGTGAAGCCGATGTAGATAACGGCCAGCGCCAGCAGGTTCTGGCCGGCGCCGATCCGATGCAGCCACGTCTTCGCGGTGAGATAGGGCGCGATCATGAGGCGCGTCCGATGCTGTCGAGGCAGCGCTGGCGATAGGTCGCGATCACCTGCGCCGGTGCGCCATCGGCGGCGATTTTACCGCCATCGATCCAGATGACTCTGTCGAAATTGGCGAAGACGTCGAGATCATGGCTCGCCATGATGACCTGTTGCGGCAGCGCCGCGATCATCTTCATGAACTTCATTCGCGACGGCAGATCGAGACTCGAGAACGGCTCATCGAGCAGAACCAGCGACGGTGTCATGACAAGAATCGCCAGAATGCAGAGATGCTGCTTCTGGCCATCCGACAATTCACTGACCGACGTGTCGGCCCAATCGGCGCAATTCTGCTCGGCCAGAAAGGCGCGCGCGGCGGCATCGGCCTGTTTCGAATTCATGCCGGTGCAGCGCAGGCCGAAGGCGATCTCTTCCGCGCCGGTGGGAAAGACGATCTGATGTTCGGGATTCTGGAAGATGAAGCCGACCTTGCCGGGCAGGCTAGCGCGCTGCGCCTTCGTCTCCAGGCCGTGCACCACGATCGAACCCGCATCAGGCAGCAGCAATCCGTTGAGCAGCCTCAGCAGCGAACTCTTGCCGGCGCCATTGTCGCCGATCAGGCCTACGCGCTGTTCAGCGATTTCAAGCGACAGGCCGCCGAACAGCGGGCGATCCTGCCGTGCGAGCGAAACGCTGCTGAGAACGATGTTCCTGTCGCCAGGCTGGGGCATTAGGATCGGGAACCGGATTGAAAGGCCGCCAGACCATGACGGGGCGGCGCGATCTTTAGCAAGGCTTGAGGCTGGCCGCAAAGCGACGGCGCGCACGCCGGCCCGGCAAGCGGTCAAAGTCGGGATCAATTTGATGTTGCTGCCGATTTCCTGGCAATCTGGCTGGCAGCAGCACCCCTTGCCAGCGCTGGCCGGCGATTGCATGATTGTCGCATGACGGCAGGTTCATGCCGCACAAGATGACGGGAAGGAGAGGAACCGGAATGCTGGAGTTTCGCGGGCTGTCGAAACATACCGGAGTTGAAGCCATCGGCGTCGATCTCAAAAGCCGCCTAGACGACGACACGAAAAACAAATTGTACCGGGCCTTCGTCGATCATTGTGTGATCCTGTTCCGCAATCAGAGCTTGAGCGAGACGGAATTGGTCGAGGCGACGCGGAATTTCGGCAGCGTGCCGGATTACATCCGCCCCAAGGCGCTGCAGGCGAGCGGCCAGGCGAAACTGCCGGCGCAGATCATGCTGATCACCAATATCCGCACGGCCGGCAAGCCGATCGGCGCCTTGCCCGATGGCGAGATGTGGTTTCACCACGACATGATCCACACGGCGCTGCCGCACAAGGCGACGCTTCTCTATTCGGTGCAGATCCCCACCCACGGCGGCAATACGCGCTTCTCCAACCTGTTCGCCGCCTATGACGCTCTGCCCGACGACCTGAAACATTTTCTCGAAGGTAAGAAGGCGCGCAACACGTTTCGCTACAACAGCGCCACCCGCGACGACGACAAGGCGCTGAAGGCTGTAAGCGAAGCGGTGCATCCTGTCGTCGTCACCCATGAAGACACCGGCCGCAAGGCGCTGTATGTCGACCGGCTGATGACCCATCGCATCCTGGATATTGCGCAGGCGGAGAGCGACACGGTGCTCGAACATCTGTTCGACCACGTGGAAAAACCGGAGTTCATCTACGATCATCAATGGCGGCTTGGCGACGTGGTGATGTGGGACAACCGCTCGTCGATCCACGCGCGCGAGGATTTTCCCGCTGATCAGATTCGCCTGATGTGGCGCACCAATGTTGCAGGCACGCGCATTCCGGCTTAGGTGTTGCCGGAGCGAACCAGTTGCGTCATGCCCGGCCTTGTGCCGGGTATCCACGCCCTCAGCGTGCTTCACGATGAAAGAAAAGGCTGTGGCTGTGGGCTTTTTTTGCAACAGCCGGGAATCGTCACCGCGTGGATGCCCGGCACAAGGCCGGGCATGACGGCAAGGTGGCGGCGTAACGCGCAACAGTAGGAAGAGCAAAATGCTGGCTGGATGGTATGAACAATGCGGCCCCGCCGATGCGGTGATCCGCACCGGGGAGATGGCCACGCCTGTCGCTGGCGCTGGCGAAGTTCTCATTCGCGTGCATGCGTCGGGCATCAATCCGTCCGACTACAAGCGCCGCGCCAATGTCAAAGTGCCTATCGAGTTTCCCCGCGTGGTGCCGCATTCCGACGGCGCCGGCGTGGTGGCGGCGGTCGGTGCCGGCGTCACCGGCTTTCATGTCGGTGACCGTGTGTGGATGTTCAACGCGCAATGGGCGCGCGCCATGGGATCGGCCGCCGAATATATCGCGCTGCCGGCCTCGCTGGTGCGGCCGCTGCCGGACAAAATCTCCTTCATCGAAGGCGCATGCCTCGGCATTCCGGCGATGACCGCCTACCACGCGATCTTTCGCGACGGACCGGTGAAAGGCCAGACGATTTATGTGCCCGCCGCGACCGGGCGGGTCGGCGCCTATGCGATCCAGTTCGCCAAATGGGGCGGCGCCAGAGTCATCGCCAGCACCGGCTCGGCGAAGAACACGGATATTGTCAAAAGCCTTGGGGCAGAGGTGGTTCTTGATCGCAGCAGTGACGATCTCAAGGCCCGCATCCTGAAGGAAACCGGCGATCGCGGCGTCGACCGCATCATAGATGTCGACTTCGGCAACCAGATCGAGTTCGACGAGCAGATCATGGCCGAAGGCGGCGCCATCGTGTCTTATGGCGCGGCAGCTCCCGGCAAGGCAGCTGTGACATTGTCACCGCGGCGAGCGCGCAACATGTCGATCCACTTCATCTTTATCTACATGCTGAACGAAGCGCAGAAGGTGTCGGTGTGCGATGGCATTCTGCACGCCATCGCAGAGAACGCCCTGCAACACCGCATCGCCGGCACCGTGCCGCTGAATGAATTGGCACGCGCGCATAGGGAAGCGGAGACGCAATCGGGCACCGGGCATGTGGTGGTGACGGTGCCGTGATAGGGGCGTTGTGAAAGAAACGCCTCTGCCATCGGCCTATCAACGCATCCCACGCCCTCATCCTGAGGAGCAACGCGTAAGCGTTGCGTCTCGAAGGGCGAGGGAGGAATAGAGAGCGAGGCTGACGCCCCCGTCCTTCGAGACGCCTGCTGCGCAGGCATCCTCAGGATGAGGGCTTCTGTTAGCTTTCGCTCTGATAATCCTACGACCGCAACTGGCGCCTGGCCTTGCGGACCATGTAGTCGAAGTTGATCTTGTGCTGGTCGGGGCGGCCGATCTTGTCGTTCAGCTTCATCACGTCGGAACGCGGGAATTCATCGCCGACAGAGCCGGTC
>JAQGJO010000009.1 GCA_028290595.1 Hyphomicrobiales bacterium
TACCTGCGTTCATTCGATCCGGACAATTCCGGCGCTGCAGCATGACAGCAACCGACCGGAAGACCTGGACACGACGGCAGAGGATCACGCGGCCGATATGGTGCGGTACGGCTGCAATTCCCGGCCATGGATCAGGAACGCACCTGAAGCGGCAGCACCGCAGCCACGGCCCGGACAAATCAGGCCACCGCCGCCGCCATCGGAGCGGGTTGGCCAGCGAAGGAAGCGGATATGAGCGACGCGGCCATTGAGCAGGCAAATGCCGAAGCAAAGGCCGCCGCTGATGGCCTCGATGCCAAGGGCATGAGGGAAGCCGACAAAGCCTACTGGCGCTGCCGGAAGTCGGGGCAGGGCCGCAATCGATCGCTGCGAGCGGCGGTCGCCGCATATCTCGACACCGCGAACAGCGTCGCCGGCAAAGAGAGTGCCAATTGATGGCGGATGAAGATGACATCGACGATATCGACGAGGCCGAACAGCCTGACGATGGACAAGACGGTGGCGATCTGGAGGCCAAGGCGCGATCCGCGACGACTTGGACCAGCACCATCGAAGAGACCGAGCGCTATTTTCGGGACTACCAGGACAAGGCCGACAACGTCGACAAGGAATACGCCAACCTGAAAAGGCTGGCAGAAGAAGGCCGCGACCGCGAGTTCCAATTGTTCTGGGCGAACATTCAGGTTCTTGGCCCGTCGATCTATAGCCGGCCGCCGGTGCCGGTGGTCGTGCCGCAATTCAATGACCGCAAGCCGCTAGTGCGGGTCGCTTCCGAATTGTTGGAACGCGCATCCATTGTGATGTTCCGGCTGGAGGACATCGACTCGGTAATGCAGTTGGTCCGCGACGACCTGAGCATTCTCGCGCGCGGCTGTGTCTGGATCCGCTATGAGACGATAGGTAAGGGCAAGGATTTTGAAGAGCGGGTTTGTATTGAATACAAGGACCGCCGCGACTTCCTGCACCACCCGGCCCGAACCTGGAAAGAGGTCGATTGGGTCGACGGCATTTCGTACATGTCGAAAAAGGACATGCGAGAGCGGTTTAAGCCGCATTCCGGCGACGCCTACAAGCGCGCGGCGTATGAGGACCGCAAGGACGACGAGACCGACGACGGAAAGGTCAAGGCGCGCGTTCACGAAATCTGGTGCAAGTCGCAGAACAAGGTCATTTGGGTAGCCGACGGCTGCGACAAGATCCTTGATGAGTGCAAGCCGCACCTAAAGCTGGAAGGCTTCTTCCCGTGTCCGCGCCCGGCCTATACGACGGTGCAGCGGCGTTCATTGATCCCTGTTCCGGACATGCTGTTTTATAACGATCAGCTATCGGAAATTAACGACCTGACCGCGCGCATCGCGGCGCTCACCGAATCCGTCAAGGTGCGAGGCTTCTATCCAGGTGGCGCCGGCGACATTGGCGACGCCATCGAAGCGGCCATGAAGGCGGTCGACGACAATCAGATCCTGATCAAGATCAACAATTGGACCGGCACCGCGACGGGCGGCGTCAAGGACATGATCGTCTGGCTTCCGCTGGAGATGATCGCGACCACAATCAAGCAGCTTGTCGACCTTCGGAAGCAGCTTATCGACGACGTTTATCAGGTCACCGGTCTGTCGGACATCATGCGCGGCTCGACGGTGGCCAGCGAGACGCTTGGCGCGCAGGAACTCAAGAGCCAGTACGGATCGGTCCGGATCCGCGATCGGCAGGGTGAGCTTGTTCGGCTGGCGCGCGATATCGAGAATATTTCGGCCGAGATCATGGCCGAAAACTTCTCGCAGAAGTCGATGCTCGACATGTCCCAAATGGACATCGAGACCGACGCCGACATTGCCGAGCAGGTTAAGGCGCTGGAAGGCCAGATCATGGCCATTGTCGACCAGGTCGAAAAGGCCAAGGCCGACCCGAACATGGTGCAGCAGGCTCAGCAGAACCCCGAGCAGGCGCAGCAGTTGTTGGCCCATGCCAAACAGCAGGCCGACGCACTAAAGGAACAAATCGGGGAACTGAAAGAGAAGCCGACCGCTGAAAAGGTGATGGCGCTGCTTCGCGACCAGCGTTTGCGGCCTTTCATGCTCGACATCGAGACGGACAGCACAATTGCCCCGGATGAGGATGCCGGCAAGAAGCGCGTCACCGAATACGTCACCGCGATTGGCGGTTTCATGGGGCAGGCGCTGCCCTTGGTCACCGCGTTGCCGGAAGCAGGTTCGGTGGTGGCTGACGTGCTAAAGATGGCTGCCAGCAAGTTCCGCGCCGGCCGCGAGGTCGAAGCGTCCATCGAAGAGTTTGCGCAGAAGATGAAAGCGCTGGCGGGCCAGCCGAAGCAGCCCGACCCGGCGCAGGCCAAGGAACAATCCGCAGCGGCGGCCCTACAGGCCAAGCAGCAGACCGACGCCAAGATGGCAGAGGCCGACGCGGCCGAACGCGCCAGCAAGGCCCAGACGTCGATTATTGAGGCACAGAGCAAGGCTCAAGATGACGACTTGGCGCGCCGCGCGAAAGAACAGCAGGAAATCGACGCCAGCGAAGCCCGCCGCATCGAACGGGAAGGCAAGCGGGCGTTGGGCAATCTGACGCTCGAGCAGTCCCGCGAGAAGCACGCCCAGGACATGGATATCGGCGGGCTGCAGATCGAAGAACTTCGGCTAAAAATCGAGGGGCTGCAGAACAAGACCGGCGGCGACATCCAAAAGACGGCGGCCGAGATCGAGAAAACGAACACCGAAACCGACAATTCCATTCGGAAAGCGGATGCGAGCATTGAGGCGGCGGCGGCATCGGCCGTAATGAAGTCCCATGCCGCGAACAATTTTGGGGGCGCAGCATGACGACCACAGCCTATCGAGCCAATTACGGGCAGATCGATTGGTCGCGGCCGATCACGATTGAGCGCAAGCCGTATGTGCCGCCGGCGCGGTCCGATCTGCCATGCCCGATGATCGTCAGCGACAGCATGGGGGCCGTCGAGCATGTCGACGGGAAGTTCTATGAATCAAAGTCAGCTTTCCGTGCTGTGACCAAGGCGCGTGGGTTGACCGAGGTCGGCAACGACCCGGCGCGGTTCAACCGGCCGCCGAAACCCAAGGCGGATGAAGCCGGCATTGATCGCGCTGTAGAGCGCGCCTTCGCGAAGGTGGGCTCGTAATGGGCACGTGGGGCGTTATCCGACACGTCGGGCCTTTCTACTGGCGATGGAGCCCTGGCGGGCATTTCACCTATTCATGGGGCGGCAGAAAGTGGCGCTTCCTGCGCCCTGTTCGTTCCGTGCCGTCGCCCCCATGAGGTCCATGGCAATAATCGAGCCGGGCACCAAAATTCGGGACAGCTCTGGCAATCTGATCGCAACGGCGAAGCAACCGTTGGTCGCTGGCGAGGAGATCAGGCCCGAGCACTTCGAATGGGCGGGCACGCCGCCTGTACGCGGCGAACTCTTTCATCCGGCTATTCTAAGAGCCGCCGGGCTGTCCGCCCGGTAACGCACCCTCTCAGACAGGATCTAAAATGACGGATGCAGCAATTGCCGCCGATGGCGGCGCCGTGGACA
>JAQGJO010000066.1 GCA_028290595.1 Hyphomicrobiales bacterium
AGACGATGGGTTATCGCCGGCTCGAATGGAAATGCGACGATCTCAATGCGCCGTCGCGGCTCGCGGCGCAGCGATACGGCTTTACTTTCGAGGGCGTGTTCCGCCAGCACATGCTGGTGCGCGGCAATAACCGCGACACGGCCTGGTTCTCGATGCTGGACGGAGAATGGCCGGATCGGCGCGCAGCCTTCGAGGCCTGGCTCGATCCGGAAAATTTTGATGCGTCAGGCCATCAGCGCATCGCGCTGTCGGCACTCAACGGCATCGGCTCGATCTGAAGGGCTAGATCCGCTTCAGCCCGAGCGGCTTGGTGTCCATTTTCATCCACGAGCCATCGGGCTGGTGTTCGAGATGAAGCTTGTGACCCTTGCGGGCGGTGAGAACCACCTGGTTGCGCTCGAGAGTCCAGCCCAGCGGGTCGAAGATGACAATGCCCTGATCCCGGCAGGCGGGGGCCAATTGAGCGCGGTTCTGGCCGCGTCCGCGCGATTGATCCATCAGCGTGACCATGCAGCCGGTGTCGCGGCCGTTTTCCCGCAGCACTGCATAGCGGCCGGGAATGTCGGACAGGCGGGCAGGCGGTAGCGCGGGCTGCGGCGGCTGTGCCGGGCGCGTAACGGTCGGTGCTGCTGCGGCTGCGGGTGTCCGCGGCTGTGCCTGCGCCAGGGTCTGGGCTTGCGCGACCTTGGTGCGATAGGTCGGGTTGAGATTGACGAGTTCGTAGGTCTCACCCTCCGGCCCCTTGGCGGCGAGGGTGCTTTCATTGGCCGGCGCAAAACTCAGAACGGCGTTGCCGTCCTTGTCGGCGAGCTCGATCTTGCTCTCGTCGGGCATATTCCAGATGGTCACATCGGTCAGGATCGGCAGGGCGCGGCGGCAGCCGGCGGGCATGCCCAGCGCGTGGCCGGCAGAATCGGTATCGACCCGCAGATAAAGTCGGCATTTCCGATTGGTGTCGCTTAACGACATATCCCAGGCGCCGGATGTGGTAGCAACCACGGTGATGTCGGTGGCGGCGCCGGCCGCGGCCGAAAGGCAGATGAAACCGGTCATCAGGGCCGCGCGTGCAGCGTGGGATCTAAAAGGCTTATGAGTTTTGCCGGTCCGCCACATGACTTCCGTCCCTCGGTGAATTCGTCCACCCCCGAACCTTCCTCTAGAAGCTTCGACTTAGAATCAATTCATTTCTTTATTTTGCCTGTTTGACGGGCCGCCGCCAAGGCGTTTGATATGGCGTTTCGGTCAGCCGTCTCAGTGACCGGCGTCAAAACATCGGTACCGGAGAACCAGGCATCGAGATTATCGACCTGGAGCTGGCTCATGGCATCGCGCGTGGCCTGCGAAGCAGAGCCGACATGAGGCAGCAGGACCACGTGGTCCATGGCGATCAGTTCCGGCGGCACGCGTGGCTCGTCGGCGAAGACGTCGAGACCGACTGACAGGATGGTGCGGTTGCGGAGCGCCTCGATCAAGGCCGCTTCATCGACGATGGTTCCTCGCGCAATGTTGATCAGTATGCCGTTGGATCCCAGTGCTTCCAGGACTTCCTTGTTGACGATGTTGCGGGTGGCGGGGCCGCCCGGCACCACGATCATGAGGATGTCACAGGCTCGCGCCATGGCGATGAGGCTGTCCATGTAGGGATAGGCGACGTCGGAGGCACGGTTGCGGCTATGATAGATCACCTTGACGCCGAAGGCCTCGGCACGCTGGGCGATCGCCTTGCCGATGCGGCCCAGGCCGAGAATGCCCATGGTGCGGCCACGTAGCGAGGCGGTCAATTCGAAGGGCCGCGTCAGCCACTTGCCGTCGCGCAGATATCTCTCGGCGCGGGGAAACTGCCGCACGGCGTTGAGGGCTAGGCCGAAGGCGGTGTCCGCCGTCTCCTCGGTCAGGACGTCAGGCGTGTTGGTGACGCAAATGCCGTGCGACGCTGCAAACTGCGCATCGATATTATCGTAGCCGACGCCGAGATTGGCGACGATCTCAAGCTTCGGCAGACGCTGCATCAGCGCCGGAGAAATGGGATAGACCATGTCTTCGGCGAGAATGGGCGCGCCGGTTGCGATGGCGCGCACGTCGCCTGCAATGCGCGCCAAAGTGGCTTCCTTGTCAGCGTCGAGCCAGAGCTGATGGACCTTGTAGCGGCTGCCCAGCGCATCGCGTACGAGCTGCGGCAGGGGGACGGGCATCAGGATGTCGATCTGGCTCATGGTCTCAACGCTTCTCGATGCCGGCCTTGTCGATGACCGCGGTCCATTTCGTAATGTCATCGGTCAGGCGTTGCAAGGTCTCCGCCGGGGTGCCGCCGCGCGCTTCGGCGCCGATGGCGAGTATGCGTGCTTTGGTGTCCGGATCGGCAAGCACTTCCCGCATGATGGCATTGAGCCGGTCGACGATCGGTTGCGGCGTCTCGGCGCGCACATAGATGGCGTTCCACGACCGGACATCGAAATTGGGAACGCCGGCTTCCTGCGCAGTCGGCAGGTCCGGCATCCATGGCGTCCGCGTGGCTTGCGACGTCGCCAGCGCGCGCAACGAGCCGTCCTCCACATTCGCCCGCAGCGAGGCGTAAGCATCGATGATCACGTCGACATCCTTGCGCATGGCGGCCAGCATGAGGTCGGGCGTGGTGCGGAAGTTGACGATGCGCAGATCGACGTTCGCCTGCGCCTTGAACAGTTCTGCCGACAGATGCTGGGTGCTGCCGATGGCGATCGTGCCGATGTTCAGCTTGCCCGGATTTTCTCTCGCGG
>JAQGJO010000088.1 GCA_028290595.1 Hyphomicrobiales bacterium
CCGAGGAAATTATAGGCCTGGTCGTGGGTCATGCCGCGCACATGGCGCACCGCCTCCTTGGTGTACCGCAATGTGGCCGGATTTTTCTCCATCAGCAGCTTGGCGATCTTGACCGTTTCGTCACGCAACTGATCGGCGGGCACGGAATAGTTGACCAGTTTGATTTCCGCCGCCTTCTTGCCGTCGAACGGCAGCCCGGTCATGGCGTAGAACATGGCGTCGCGATGGTTCAGCAATTCGGCGATGTTCCAGCTGACGATGCCGCCGGGAATGACGCCCCAGTTCACTTCCGACAGGCCGAACGTTGCCGTATCCGACGCGATGGCGATGTCGCAGGCGCAGACCTGGGTGAACGCGCCGCCGAAACAATAACCGTTGACCATGGCGATGGTCGGCTTGGGGAAGCTGGTGATCCTATGCCAGCGCCAGGAGTTTGCCGCCTGCTGGGCGCGCTGCTTGGCAACCGGATCATTCTCCGTCTCGCGGAAATACAGCTTCAGATCCTGCCCGGCGCTGAAGGCGTCGCCTTTTCCGGTAATGATGAGAACCTTGGTTTCATCGTCGATGGCGAGCCGCATCAGCGCATCGTCCATCTCGTAGTGCAATTGCGGGCTCATCGCATTGCGCTTTTCCGGGCGATTGAACATCACCCAGGTGATGCCATTGTCCTTTTCCACGGCAATATTCTTGTAGTCTGTCGTCATGGTTTCCTCCTTTTATATTTTCTCGAAGTCTAGGCGGTTTACCGGATGGAGTCGACCATCGGAACTTGCTAAGTCGCATTGAATTTATTCCGCTGGCGGACTAGTTTGCCTCCGGCAAGCGCCGCCTCGAGGCGCGATATAAACGGGAGTGAGCCTATGGCGCGCCTGCAGGACAAAATCATCATCATTACCGGCGGCGCGCGCGGCATCGGGGCGGCATTCTGCAAGGCGGTCGCCGCCGAAGGCGCTGTCGTCGTCGTCTCGGACGTTCGCGACGGCGCCGGAACAGTCAAAGCGATCGAGGCCGAAGGCGGCCGCGCCATTTTCATTCACAGCGATGTCGCAAACTCGAAATCGGTGAACGATCTCGTCAACGACGTCGTCAAGCGCTATGGCCGCATCGACGCACTGGTCAACAATGCGGCGATCTTTGCCAATCTGCAGCGCCAGAATTTCTTCGAGATCGGCGAGCAGGAATGGGACGACGTCATGGCCGTCAACGTGCGCGGGCCATTCCTTTTGTGCAAGGCGGTTGCGCCCATCATGATGAAGCAGAAGGCCGGCAAGATCGTCAACATTGCATCGGGCACCGTGTTCAAGGGACAGACCGGCATCACTCATTATGTCACGTCGAAGGGCGCCATCGTCGCGCTGACGCGCTGCGTCGCGCGCGAGCTCGGCGACTACAACATCAACGTCAACGCGATCGCGCCTGGACTGACAATGAGCGAGGGCGTTCTGTCGAACCCGCAGATGACCGGCGCCGGCGCCAATGCCACCTTGAACACCCGCGCCCTCAAGCGCGAGCAGCAACCGGAAGACCTAACCGGCACCTTGGTTTTCCTGTGCTCGTCCGACAGCGATTTCATGACCGGCCATACCATGGTGGTCGACGGCGGCAGTGTCATGCGCTAGCCGCTTTTATCAAGGGATACAAAAAATCACATGAGCAAGCTTTTCGATCTGACCGGCAAGACCGCTTTCGTCACGGGTGCCGCAAGCGGCCTCGGCTATGCCATGGCGGAGGGCTTCGCCGAACACGGCGCCGTCGTTACGCTCGCGGACGCCGATCGCGCCGGGCTCGACAAGGCGGTGGCGAAACTGAATGCCGCCGGCTACCAGGCCATGGCCGTCGAACTCGACGTGCGCGAACCGGCCGCCATCCGCACCGCCGTTGCCGGCGCCGCCAAGCATTACGGCAAGATGGATATCGTCGTCGCCAATGCCGGCATCACCGGCGGCCCGCCGATCAGCGAGGAAGCCGGCCATATCGAGAATATCGATCTCGAGACGTGGAACAACGTCGTCAAGATCAACCAGACTGGTGTGTTCGCTACATTGCAGGCGGCAGCCGCTGTGATGAAGCCGCAGAAGAGCGGACGGATCATCGTCACCGCCTCGATCTCGGGTCTTCGCACATCAGAAGTGTCGGGCTATCCGTACACGGTGACGAAGGCGGCGGTGATCCACATGGTTCACCTCGCCGCCATCGAGCTCGCGCCCTATAATATTCTCGTCAACGGCGTCGCACCCGGCCCGTTCATGACCAATATCGCCGGCGGCCGCCTGTTCCGCGAACCCGAGCGCGCCAAGGCCATGGCCAATTCCGTGCCGTTGAAGCGCATGGCCGATCCGCAGGAGATCAAGGGGCTGGCGCTGCTGCTGGCGTCGGGTGCCGGCAGCTTCATCACCGGACAGGTCATCCCCATCGACGGCGGCAGCACGGCGCTCTAGCGCCGTGCTCCTTCGTGGTCTTACTTCTTTGTAACCTGCATCTCGCTCGACGAGTTGATCAGGCTGTGAATATTGCGCGCGAAGTCGACGGCCTTGGCGGTGTCGATGGTCATCGAACCATGCGCATATTCCTTCACGGCGAGCACGGCCGGGCGCGGGGCATTCATCAATCGGGTGATCAAGGCGCTCGTGGTCTTTTCCAGATCGGCCTTCGGAACCACATCGCTGACCGCGCCGATCCGCATCGCCTCATGCGCAGAAATGACCTTGCTGGTCCACACCAGATACATCAGCGGCTTGAACAGCACGCGATCGACCAGCGAGGACATGACCATGGTCGGCATGATGTTGTGGCTGAATTCCGGGATGGAGAACGAAGCGTCCTCGGCGGCGATCGTCATGTCGGAAACGCAGGCGAGCGCACAGCCGAAGCCGAATGCTTTGCCCTGCACCACCGTTAGCACCGGGGCCTTTGATTTGCGCACCGCACCGTAGCAGCGGAACACGATATCGCTCATCTTGCGCAGCGCCAGCGCTTCGGGCCGGGTCGCGGGACGCGTGCCCATGCCGGCGCGGCCGGTGCAGAAATCCTCGCCATTGGCGCGCAGCACGATGAGGCGGACGTTCTCGTGCTCTTTCTCGATCGTATCGCCGAGAAACACGATCTGTTCGTCGGACAATCCGTTGCCGCGCTCCGGATTATTGAGGG
>JAQGJO010000110.1 GCA_028290595.1 Hyphomicrobiales bacterium
TAAGCCGCGGTTTGCAGACTGTAATCGGCCGAACGGGCGACAGAGGTCCTGCATGGGCATCATAAGCCGCGTCTCGCGGTGAAGATGGATCAAGGTCGCAGATGCGACCTTGATCGCTCGCTCTCCCGTCAATTGGCAGCGGCGGCCGCTGCGGCGGCGGCGGACGTGGCCTGCGCCACCGCCGCGCTCGAAGCGTTCGTTGCGTCGATACCGCGTTGCATTTCCGCGATGTCGGCGGCTCCGTCACGCGTCGCAGAATCTGACGGCGTATCAGAGGAGGAATCCTCATCGTCTTGTGGCGCCGCCGGCGTCGGCGAGTAGGAAGCAAACCGCCAGCCGCGGGCGGCCATGCAGCCGCGATATCTGGGGTCGCTTTGAATCCTCGGGAGCTCGGCGAGCGTGTCTGCATGGCCCGTACGGCGCTCACATGTTCTGCTATCGGCATGTAAGGCGGACACGTTGCGCGAATGGCCATGCGGTCTCAGGACGTCATGAAAGTTGTAATCGCCGAAATCTCCGTCGGCGCTGGGATCGATCGCGTTGCAGCCGGCCAAAGCCAGCGGAATACACAGGAACAGTATTTTCTTCGCGACCATCGACGTTCTCCAATCATGACCATCCGGGCGCATGCGCGAGCGGATGGACAGCGGAATGGCTATGGTGACGTTGCGATGTGTGAAACAGCACAAGCTCAACAGTATCGCTAAGCGATACATTTGGGGATAAGTCGCGGTTTACAGGACGTGATCGCCCAAATGGCAGGCAGAAGCCCTGCATGGGCGTCATAGCCGCCTCTCGCTGTCAGGTCGGTAATCCGATCAATAAGGGACCTGGAGCGACAGAAAGGGACCTGGAGCGACAGAAACGGCGCGCCGACGTCCTGTAATTCCGAAATCTGGAATCGACGATTGCTCCAGCGATTCCCGATGATTCAGCAGTCGCGCCTGTCTCTCTCTGCTCGTCCAGATCGTTCGAACGGTTCGCTGGACGACACGTATCGGCTTGCAAACGTTCTAAAAAAGCGGCATCGCCGGCGCCCCGCTGGCAGACGTGCGGGCCTTGACCACTTGCCGCTTATAGCTAAAAGCTGCTTTTTACAGCGTAGAAGCGCATATGTCGGGTCTCAAGGGAGCCCGTGGGCGGTTCGGAGACCGGAACTGATGCAGCAGACCATGGCCTGGCTTTCTTCGATCGAGGAAGTCGTCGAAGACGCAAAAGCCGGCAAAATGTTCATTCTCGTCGACGACGAAGGTCGCGAGAATGAAGGGGATCTCGTCATTCCGGCCCAGATGGCCAATGCCGAAGCGGTCAACTTCATGGCCAAGCACGGGCGCGGGCTGATCTGCCTGTCGATGACGCAGGATCGGGTCGAGGAGCTCGGCCTGCACCTGATGTCGCAGAAGAACCAGGCGCTGCATCAGACCGCATTCACTGTCTCGATCGAAGCGCGCGAAGGCGTGACGACCGGCATTTCCGCCGCCGACCGTGCGCAGACCATTGCCGTCGCCATCGATCAGAAGAAGGGCCGCCGCGACATCGTCACGCCGGGCCACATCTTTCCGCTCGTCGCACAAGATGGCGGCGTGCTCGTGCGCGCCGGCCATACCGAAGCTGCCGTCGATATCGCCCGCATGGCCGGCCTCAATCCGTCCGGCGTGATCTGCGAGATCATGAACGATGACGGCACCATGGCGCGCATGCCCGATCTCGTGACCTTCGCGCAATTGCACGGGTTGAAGATCGCCACCATCGCCGACCTGATCGCCTATCGCCGCCGCAACGAACGGCTGATCGATCTGGTCTCCGAATCCAAGATCAACAGCCGCTTCGGCGGCGAGTTCCGCATCCGCGTCTATTCCAACTCGGTCGAATATGCCGAGCACGTGGCGCTGATCCGCGGCGATATTTCCGGCGACGAGCCGGTGCTGGTGCGCATGCATCAGGCCAATATCCTGGCCGACATTTTCGGCGACATCACGCCGGGTGAATTCTACGGCGGCGATGCGCGGCCGCGCAGCGGCGAGCTGGCAGCCTCAATGCGGATGATCGCCGAAGCCAATCGCGGCGTCGTCGTGTTTATCCGCGAGACCGCGCCGACCTTCATCAGCCGGGCGTTGAAAGAGCGCGAAGGCGTGTCGCGCGCCGGCCCTATTTCGGAACTGCGTCAATATGGTCTCGGCGCACAGATCCTGCTCGATCTCGGATTGAAGAACGTTATCCTGTTGTCGAACACCCAGCATAATATCGTCGGCCTGGAAGGTTATGGGTTGACCGTTATCGATCAGCAGCCGATACCCGAGAGCCTGTACAAGAAGTAGCCGTGCAAGAAACTAGTCGCGCATTGGTTTAATAGAGGCGGACCCAAGCCGGGCCTAACCGGTGGCCGCTTGATACATCGGAGGAAACGAACGCATGAGTGCCGCAGGGCTTGATTATCGATTCTTGAAACTAGGCGGCGTCGACATCGAAGTCGGAACGCAGGGAACCGGATCGCCGGTCCTGGTTCTGGCCGGCGAAGAGCAGCTTGAGAATTCACTGCCGCTGATTGGCGAGCTGGCGCGGAGCCATCAGGTCGTGGTGCCGTCGGCGCCCGGCTTCGGCAAATCGGGGCGGCCCGACTGGATGACCAATCCGGACGATATCGCCTATCTCTATCTCGACCTCATCGACGCCATGGCGCTCAAAGCCGTCGCCGTCGTCGGGTTTTCGCTCGGCGGCTGGATCGCCGCCGAGATGGCATGCAAGAACGACAGTGCGATCTCCAAGCTGGCGCTGGTCGATCCCTATGGCGTCAAGATCGGCGGCCCGTTCGATGTCGACATTCAGGACATCTGGACCTCGCATCCCGACAAGGTCGCGGCGATGAAATGGCGCGACCAGAAAAACGGCGAGCGCGATTTCACCAAGATGTCGGACGACGAACTGTCGATCGTGGCGCGCAACATCGAGAGCTTCGCGCGCTTTGGCTGGGATCCCTATATGCACAATCCCAAGCTCAAACAGCGATTGCACCGGATCAAGACGCCGACCCTGTTCATTTGGGGCGAGAACGATGGCATCGTGACACCGGCTTACGGCAAGGCCTATGCCGGGCTCATACCTGGTGCGAAATTCGCTTCCATCGCCGAGGCCGGCCATTATCCGCATATCGAACAGCCGGCCGCGTTCAATAAGGTCCTGACTGAATTTATTGGCTGACGCTTTAGCGAAAACACCCGAAAGGACACACAGGATGCAAGCCTGGCACTTTACGGAAATGCCCTACCCGCACCTGCCGCCGCTCGAGACCCTGAAGACCATGCGCGTCTCGCTGGCGAGCAAGCATTACGATCCGAAAATCGGCGCCGATCTCTACAACCGCTATCTTGACGAATATATGATCGCCGACGAGCTCGGTCTCAATATGCTGCTCAACGAGCATCACCAGACCGCGACCTGCATCGACGTTGCGGCGCCGCTCTCGGCAGCCGTTTTAGCGCGACAGACGAGCAAGGGACGCATCTGCATCCTCGGCAATCCGGTCGCCAATCGCGGCGACCCGCTGCGCATCGCCGAGGAAATGGCGATGATCGATTGCATCTCGCGCGGCCGTCTCGATGTCGGCTTCGTGCGCGGCGTGCCGTATGAGATCTTCGCCGCCAACACCAATCCGACGCAGACCGTCGAACGCCTGTGGGAAGGCATCGATCTCGTCACCAAGGCCTGGACCACGACCGACGGCCCGTTCAATTTCGAAGGCCGCTTCACCCATCGCCGCGCCATCAACCTGTGGCCGCGGCCATACCAGACGCCGCATCCCGCCGTCTGGCTGACCGGCTCGAGCGATCTCGACAATATCAAGCGCGCCGCGGGGCGCGGCTTCGTCTTCGCCACCTTCCTGCAGCCGCATGCGAAGGTGAAGTGGATGTTCGATGGCTATCGCAGCGCTTACATGGATGCCGGCCTGCCCGGCGGCGGCGGCACCGCCTATATGCCGCTCGTCTTCACCGCCGACAGCGATGCGGAAGCCGAAGCCGGCGCGCGCGAACTGACCTGGTATCTCGACGCCAAATCGGAACCGCAGTACCGCAACCCGCCGGGCTATGTGCCGGTGGAATTCAACGTGCAGGCGCTGAAGGGCGCCTTCGCCGGCCGCACCGAGGCGATGCGCAAACAGTCGATCGAATTCCTCAAAGACCAGGGCGTGCTGATCTACGGCAAGCCCGACGATGTGGCGAAGCAGATCCATCGTCTCTATGATCTTGTCGGCGGCTTCGACAATCTGCTGATGATGGGGCAGGCCGGCCATATGAGCCATGAGCGCACGGTGCGTAGCATGACGCTGTTCGCCAAAGAGGTCTATCCGCAGGTGCGCGATCTGGCGCGCACCAAGCCGCTCAATGCAAAGGTCGCAGCAGAATGAAACGCGCCAAATTCATCTCGGTCGATGGGGTCAAAACCCATTATTTCGAGGCGGGCGACGCCCATCGCGGCAAGAAGCCGACGATCCTTCTGCTGCATTCGGCCGAGTTCGGCGGTTGCGCCGAATTCACCTGGGAGCAGAACATCGGCGCGCTCGGCGAGCACTATCATGTGCTTGCGCCCGATCATCTCGGCTTCGGCCTGACCGACAAGATTTTCGATTTCCTGCATATGTTCGACCGGCGCATCCGCCATATCCAGCGCTTTATCGAGATCATGGAAGTCGGTCCCGTGCATGTCATGGGCAGTTCGATGTCGGGCGGATTGTGCCTGACCGTCGCTGCGCGCAACAATCCCGACTGGCCGATCCTGTCGGTGACCTGCTGTTCGGGCGGCGGCTTTCCGCCGGTGAACCCATCGCGCCAGATCCTGAATTCCTATGACGGCACCAAGGAACATATGCGCCGCATCGTCGACGTGATGTTCGTCGACAAGAGCTGGGCCGCCAACGACACCTATATCGACCGCCGGGTCGAGATGGCCAATCTCGAAGGGGCCTGGGAAGCGACCGCCGTCGCCCGTTTCAAGGCGCCGTTCCGCACGCCGTCTGCCGGCTCCGCCGAGCGGGACAATTTGAATTATGCCAATATCAAAGTGCCCGTCCTGGTCTTCGCCGGCCGGCACGATCCGCTGCGAAATCCCGGCTATACCGACGATTTCGTGCCCAAAATTCCCAAGGCTGAGCTTCATTTCTTTGAAAACGCGGCGCATATGGGCCAAATCGAATGCGCGCCTGAGTTTAATGCACGGACACTAAAATTTCTCGCAGGAGTGGGGTAAGCCGTGCTATGCGCCCCGTAGTTATTTCAACGGGACGATCGCCGCGTGAGTGAGGCAGTAGCAAACCCTTTCGATGTTCGCCTGACAGCCATCCGCTATGCGGCGCTGGATACGAATCTCTTCGAGTTCCGCAAGCTTGACGGCAGCGCCATGCCGGCGGTCGAGCCGGGCGCCCATATCGACATCCATCTGCCCAACGGCATGATGCGGCAGTATTCGCTGGTTACCGCCGACAGCGACCCGAACGCCTATGTGGTCGGCATCAAGCGCGACCGGGCGAGCCGCGGCGGCTCGAAATTCATTCACGACAATCTGCGCGTCGGCACGGTGCTGAAGATCGGCGGACCGCGCAATAATTTCCCGCTCAATGAAAAGGCCGATCATACGGTGCTGCTGGCCGGCGGCATCGGCATCACGCCGATCTGGTGCATGGCGCAGCGGC
>JAQGJO010000117.1 GCA_028290595.1 Hyphomicrobiales bacterium
TATAGCCAACCGCACTCATACGCCCGGCCGGCGGAAAGGCGGTCATAATGTGCATCGCAGCGAAATTGGCAAGGGACAAATTTTATTCGTTCCAGCTTCTGCACTACCGAACACGTCGATCGAGGAAGAAAAGCACCTGCCGGACCGATTCCGGGCCGAAACTGCCACCCTGAAGCGCCAATCGCGGCAGACGATGCCCCGCCACCTCGGTAAATTGATCGTTATCCTCCGGAAATCGCTCTATTTTTGCATCGCACAGATCGATGACTGCGGCGAGCGCCGCGGCGGCTTCATACGGCGCAGCAAGAATACCTTCACCGCGCCGCTCGATCGTCCCGGCGATGGCCGGATGGGCGCGCGCGACGGGCGCCGCCCCTGCGGCACTTACGCTCACCCGGTCGTCGCCGATCAGCCGCGCGAACCGGCCCGACGCCGCAGCTTCCGCGATCAGGGCGCCGGCCAGCGCGGATTTGCCGGCGCCGGAGGCGCCGCGGATCAGGATGCCGTGTTCGCCGATCACCACGGCCGTGGCGTGGACGAAGCCTGAGGCGCTGGCATCGCGGACGGCGCTCATTTGCCCACCGGCAGCCAGACGACGAACCGAGCACCCTTGATGTCACCGCTCTCCCTGTCGGTGCGGTTCAGCGCCCGGATATGGCCGCCATGCGCCTCGACGATCTGGCGCGAGATCGACAGCCCGAGGCCGGAGTTCTGGCCGAAGCCCTGATTCGGCCGGTCGGTATAAAAGCGCTCGAAGATGCGTTCGAAAGCATGGGCGGGAATGCCCGGCCCGTCGTCATCGACAATGATCTCGACGCCGTCCTCCAATGTCTTGGAGCGACCGGTGTCGCGCACGCGGCGCAGCGCAATGCGGACGTTGCCATCCGGTGGCGAAAACGACCGCGCATTGTCGATGAGATTGGTGACAATCTGACCGAGGCGGGAATCATGTCCGAGGACCATATAGGCATCGGCGCCCTCGCCTGCCGGCGCGACATCGAGACTGAAGTGGACGTTGTCCTTGCGGTTGACTTCGCTGGCGACGCCGACGACGGCTTTGACAAGCAGCACCAGATCAACCGGCCCGGTATCGCCGCGCGCCAGTTCGGCATCGAGACGGGAGGCATCGGAGATGTCGCTGATCAGCCTGTCGAGACGGCGCACGTCATGCTTGATGACGTCGAGCAGGCGCGCGCGGGATTCGTCGGTGCGGGCGATCGGCAGGGTTTCGACGGCGCTGCGCAGAGACGTCAGCGGGTTCTTCAATTCATGCGCCACGTCGGCGGCGAAACTTTCGATCGCCTCGATGCGATTGTAGAGCGCGCGCGTCATGTCGCGCAGCGAGCCGGAAAGATGGCCGATCTCATCGGCGCGTTCGGTAAAGTCGGGAATTTCCTGGCGCGATTTGATGCCGCGACGAACCCGGTCGGCGGCTTCCGCCAGGCGGCGCATGGGCTCGGCGATCTGACGGGCCAGGAACAGCGACAGCACCAGCATGACGCCGAAGAACACCAGGAACAGCCGGATCATCGTCCAGCGTTCCGACGAAATCACATTGTCGATGTCGCCGCCCTGGGTCGACAGCAGCAGCGCACCACGTACGACGCGGAAACGCTGCACCGGCACGGCCACCGACACAATGGTCTCGCCCGCCGTATTGACGCGCACGATCGACCGGGATGACCCGCTCAGCGCCGTCTGCACTTCCGGATAGGCGCGGCCGTTGTTGAGGCCGATGTCCTCATAGAGCGGCAGGCTCGGCTCGCCGAACCAATGGGCGACTTCATTCCACACGCGCATGAAAATGCCAGGCGCACTTTCTTCCTTCGATGCATCCGGCAGATCGAAGCGCAGGATGGTCGAGCGCTCGGTCATCGAACGCGAATCGAGCAGCAGATAGCCCTCGCGATCGTAGATGCGGGCGCGCGTGCGCGTCGGTCCGACGAGGCGGCGCAACACCGGGCCGATGCTGTCGGGGTTGATCGAGAACTCGAGCGCCGGATCATTGTCCTCGCCCGGCCCCGTGCTCTGGCCCGGCGCCAGTTGCAGCAGCTTTTCCGGATCGACCGTGATGCTGTCGGTTTCGACGGTGGCGGACGCCGACACCGCCGCGGCGATGATTTCGCCCTGCGTCTTCAAAGTCTGGATGCGCGCGTCGATCAGGCCTTCGCGGAACTGATTGAGATAGAGAAAGCCGATCAGCAGGGCGACGAGGCCGCCGAGATTGAGCGCCAGAATGCGGCGCGTCAGCGACGAGGCAAACGGCACAGCCAGGGCGCGACGCAGCGCCCGCGTGCGCACGGCGAGCCTGCGGCGGCGCGAAACATGTTTCGCAGCGTCGTCGGCCGGCCGGCGATCTTCCGGCCGGTCCTGGGGGCCATCTTGCAGCTCATGATCTGCCGGCTCGTGGTCTTTAAGCCGACGATCTTCCAGCCGTTCATCTTCCTGCGCGTCAACGCTCATCGGCTGCCCGTGGTCTTCGTTCGTGCCCGCGGCGAACAGGCGGCGGCACGTTAGGACCTTGTGTTACGCCTCCTTGAAGCGATAGCCAACGCCGTAAAGCGTCTCGATCATTTCAAAATCGTCATCGACGACTTTGAACTTCTTGCGCAGGCGCTTGATGTGGCTATCGATCGTGCGGTCATCGACATAAACCTGATCGTCATAGGCCGCATCCATCAGGGCGTTACGGCTTTTGA
>JAQGJO010000121.1 GCA_028290595.1 Hyphomicrobiales bacterium
AGCCGGCGATCGTTTCGATTGATGAGTGGCGGTAAAGTATAGGACGCAGAAGCGCTGCACCCAGTACCACGACATGCCCCGCCAATTGCCGGGCACCCACCCCGAGACATAGGGACGCGTTTCAAGAAAGAGCTGCAGCAACGCGGTCGTCTTCATTCTTATGCATTGTCCGCAGTCACGGCGTGGATGCCCGGGACGAGCCCGGGCATGACGGTTAGACGGCGGCCCTGACGGCCTCTGATGCCGCCTTACTTATACACCCGCTTCGCCGCACCCAATCCTTCGTCCTGCCGCCGCCAGTCCGTCGTGCCGAGCAGCTTCGGATTGGCGAAGGCGCGCAACTCCGGCGGCACTTTGTCTTCGATGCCTTCGCGCACGAAACCATGGCCGCCGCGCGCCCAGATCAGTTGCGCTTCTTCCGACATCATGAAGTCTATCAGCAGCAGCGCCGCATTCCGACGCGGCGCGTTGCGCATCAGCACCGCGCCGTAGAGCACATAGGGCGCGCCTTCCGCCATCGGCAGCACTTTGACCGGCAGGCCTTTTAGATTGTTGACGTCGGGAAAGATGAACGGGATGAACATGGCGAATTCGCCGCGCGCGACCCGTCGGCCGGCTTCGCGCTGGTCGCGCGTGAAGACCGGTTCCTGCGCCGCCATGGCCTGATGGTATTTCTCGCCAAGCCCGGCCTGATACATCGTCGTGTAGAACCACAGATAGCCGCCGCCGATGGCGCGCGTGTCGTCGGAGAGAATGCGGCCTTTCCATTTCGGATCGGTCAGATCTGCCCAGCGTTTCGGCTCATCCTCGGACTTGATCAGCGACGTATTGACGAGCACGCCGTAGTTGAGGATCATCGAGGGCGCGAACAGATCGTCGGCCTTGAACGGCGCACGTATGTCTTTCGCATTCGGCGTCAGGGCATGACGGGCGAAGACGTTATCCTCTTTGTCGATGACGGCAGCCTGGCCGTCCGAGGTGAAGCTGACATCGGCGACAAACCGCCCCGCCGCCTGTTCTACGCGGGTGCGCTCACGCAATTCGCTGGCCCGTGCTTCAAGCGATTCCACCGCAATGCCATAGCGCGTGGTGAACGCCTGCAGGATCGCTCTCTGCAGCGGATTGCCCACATGCGCCGTGTAATAGATGACCTTGCCCTCGGATTTTCCGGCGGCGACGATCTTGTTCCAATCCTCGCTCGAGGTTGTCGTCTGCGCCGATGCGCTCGCGGCAGCCAGCATGGCGGCGAAGGCCAGCCCAATCATCACGATGTTTCTGCTCATAAGCCGTTTCCACCCTCGCTGTAGCTGTCGTTGATCGATCCTAAGCCGGAATACGCTATGATTGAAACAGGCGCTTCACACCGCCAGCGGGAAAGCGTCCGGCACATGGCTCGGCCAGGTGCGTGGCGCGAAGAAGATGGCGTCGCCACGCAAGGTTCTGTCCATGGCCCATGGATTGCGCGACAGCCATAGCCGCACGGCATGCGAAATGCGGCGGTGCTTTTGCAGGGTGATGCTCTCGCCGGCCAGCGCCAATGTCGGCCGCGCTTTTACTTCGACGAAGATGACGAGCGGTCCGCGCCGGGCGATGATGTCGATCTCACCACCGGGAACTTTGTATCTGGTCGCCAGAACGCGCCAGCCCTTGCAGCGCAGATAATAAGCGGCGGGCGTCTCCGCCCGCAGGCCGAAAGCATTGGCGCGCAGCCGTTTGTCGCGAAGCTGTTTGCCGCGATTTGGATCGTTGCCGGCGGAGGCGCCGTTGCTCACGGCTCGTCGCGCGCCTGCGTTGCGCCGAGCTCGATGGCGCGGGCATAGACCTTGCGGCGCGGCTGGCCGGTTTCCGCCGCCACCAGGGAGGCTGCGTCCTTCACCGAATGTTTGCGCAAGGCGATCTCGAGCTGCGCGTCGACATCGGCTGTTCCCGCCGCTTCCTGTTGGCCCGGAGGCGCCACCAGCAGCACGATCTCGCCTTTCGGCGGCTCCTCGGCAGCGAGTTCGGCCGCGAGCTGACCGAGTGAGCCGCGGCGCACCGTCTCAAAGTGCTTGGTCAATTCGCGCGCCAGCGCGGCTTCCCGCTCGCCCAGCACTGCGTGGAGATCGGCCAGGGTTTCGGCGACACGGCGCGGCGATTCAAAAAACACCAGGGTGCCCGGCACCTGCGCCAGTTCAGCGATGCGGGCGCGCTTTCCGGCGCTTTTATGCGGCAAAAACCCCTCGAAGAAAAACCGGTCCGTCGGCAGGCCGGCGACGACCAGCGCCGCCAGAACGGCGGAGGCGCCGGGTACCGAGGTCACCGGAATATTGCGCGCCACTGCGTCGGCCACCAGTTTGAAACCGGGATCGGAGACCAACGGCGTGCCGGCGTCGGAGACCAGCGCCAGTGCCGCGCCCGCTTCCAGCCGCGCCACCAGAAGCGGGCGCATCACGGTGGCATTGTGCTCGTGATAGGCGATCATCGGCGTGGCGATGCCGTAATGGGCTAGCAGTTTGCGGGTCACCCGCGTGTCCTCGGCGATGATCGCATCGGCCGCGGCCAGGGTGGATAGCGCGCGAAAGGAAATATCGCCGAGATTGCCGATCGGCGTCGCGACCACATGCAGGCCGGGCGAAATCGTTTCCGCCTCCGCCTGCAGGCCGAATGCGGTATAGCTTGCGGCGGGTCTGATGTCCGAAGCGGGCCTGTTCGCCGGCGCGTTCCGCGAATGCGAAGTCATAGCTCAGGCTCCGTTGTGCTTCTCGTTCTGGCCGGTCATTTCGAAAAACGCAAACTATTCCGATGCTGATGTTCTGTAAACAGTACAATTATCCTTTTTAACGAACCGAGCGAGACATTAGTACCCGCCGAGACACACCTCCGAGCCATCCGCTCAAGCCACCCTTTCAAGCCTTGGCTTCGATTTGAGCGAAAACTATGATTAACCTTTCCAAGGCAACATTTTCGGCAATCTTTTCGGCGGGATTTCTCCCTGGAAGGCGGGCGGTTATGTCCGCGACTGCTAAATCGGCGTAGATCAATCAAATTGCAGCTTCCGGGTGGGGGCGCTTCAGCGGGATACAATTGAAATGAAGGCTTATGCGGATGCGCGCCCGAATGCCCGGAAAGGCGTTTCGGTTCTGACCTCCGGCGCCCGCGTGGGTTTCGCGCTGGCAGGCCTGCTGACACTGGCGGGTTGCGGCTCGACAGGAATGAGCGGGCCATTTTCAGGTGATAGCCAGCCAAGGTCGACGCCGGGTCAAACCGGTCCGCTGGCCGCCGCTGCGGGCAATACGATCGGCACCGGTCCGATCCGCATCGCCTTGATCCTGCCGCTCACCCAGGGCTCCGGCCCCAGTGGCGTCGGCCAGTCGCTCCGCAATGCGGCGGAACTGGCTATGTCTGAATCCGGCTCCAATGCCATCACGCTTCTCGTCAAGGACGATCAGTCGACGCCGGAGGGCGCACGCGCCGCTGCCCAGGCCGCGCTGGACGAAGGGGCGCAAGCCATTGTCGGACCGCTGTTCGCGCTGAACATGCGCGAGGTCGGCCGCGTGGCGCGCGCCGCCAACAAGCCGGTGATCGCCTTCTCCACCGACACCAGCGCCGTCGCGCGCGGCGTCTATGCACTGTCCTTCCTGGTCGAGACGCAGGTGACCCGCGTGGTCGATTACGCGGTATCGCGCGGCAAGAAGAGCTTTGCCGCCCTGGTGCCTGAGAACGAATACGGCAATGTGGCGTTGGCGCAGTTCCAGACCATTGCGGCCGCACGCGGCGTGCGCGTTCAGGCGATCGAACGCTATCGTCCCGGCGCCGCCGCAGAATCAGCCAGGAAAATCGCCGGTCTTGCCGATGGTATCGATGCTCTGTTCGTGCCCGAGCAAGCCGATCAGATGGCCGCTGTCGGCAGCGCCATCACCGGTGCCGGTATCGATGTGAAGCGCATCCAGATGCTCGGCACCGGCATCTGGAATGACTCGCGCGCCATGCGCCTGCCGGCGCTGCAGGGCGCCTTGTTTGCTGCGCCCGATAATGCCGGCTTCTCGAACTTCGCGCAGAAATATCGCGCCAAGTTCAATGCCGATCCGGTGCGCATCGCCACCCTGTCCTATGATGCGGTGTCGCTGCTGGCGGCGCTGGCGCAGATGCAGGGCGGGCAGGGCTTCAGCGAAGCGACGCTGACCAATGCCGACGGTTTCAAGGGCGCTGACGGCCTGTTCCGCTTCCGCACCGATGGCCAGAACGAACGCGGCCTGTCGGTTCTGCAGATCCGCAACGGCACCACCACCGTCGTCAGCCCGGCGGAACAGAAATTCACCACCGCGCCCGGCACCTGATGGTGCGGCAAGGTCTCCTTGGGGGTGAACTGAATGTCTGAAATAACGGTGCGCCGCGTTGGGGCACAGGTGATCATGGTGTTGACCGGCGACGACAACAAGCAGGTCGAAGTCGTCTTGGACGCGGCTGAGGCTGCGACGCTCGGCTCATTGCTGCTGGGCATGCCGATTGGTCCAAAACCCGCCAAGAACATTGTGCCCGAGCCCTCGGCCAACGACGTCTGGCCAGCGCCTGAAAACGCGCCTCCGTTTCAAAGTCTCCGCAGGCGTCAGAGCTGATTGAGACCAAGCTCCCTGGTTCGCCGAAGCTACACAATCCTTTGACTTGACCGGCTTTTGCCGGCGGGCAACATAAGCGCAGCTATGGGCCGGGAGCAGGCTCGGCTCTACGGGGGCAGCATGCGCAGAACGCTTACGGTCCGCTTCGCGACGATCGTTTTTCTCGCAGCTTTGGCCGCCAATCCGGCCAAAGCCGAGCCGCCTTCTGCCGATGCAAATCCAGACACTCTCTTCGCGCCGGTTTATGCGCGGCTCGGCATTACGTTGCCGACAAATATAGCCGGGGATGCGACCGTCCGGCCGCATCTGGATGAATTGCGGCGCGAAGCCTGCGATCGTGTCGGGATCATTGCGCTGGCAAACGCGTTACACAAATTGGGTTTCCGCCGCGAAGCCGCCGAAAGTCTCTACCGCTTCGTCAACAGTTGCGGCGGACCCGACAATGCTCTGGCGATGTCGACGAATATTTTCCTCGAACTCTCCGATTTTGCCAAAGCCACAGAAGCCGCCGATGCGCTGGTTCGTGCCGAACCGGCCTCGTCCCAGGCCGTCTATCTACGTGCTCGCGCACTCGATCAGGCCGGTGACCACAAGAGAGCGCTGGACGATTATGCCACGACAATTGAACTGTCAGCGGCCAAGACGAATCTGTCGAGCACTGTTTTCACCAATATGGCCAAAGCCTATGCCACGCTCGGCCGCTTCTGCGAGGCAATGAGCCCGATCCAAACCTGGGTGGCCTTTGATCCGGCCAAACGCGACACCACCCCGGCTCAGAAGCTGATTGCCGATTATGCCAGCAAAGGCAATTGCGATGTCTTGCAGGCCAAACGGCCCGAGCGGTTCCCGCTTATGGGCCAAACCAATGTGGTGCGTGTCGCCGCCATGATCAACGGGACGAAGGGCATTTTCATTCTCGACACAGGGGCCAGCTTCGTTTCCGTTCAAAGCAATTTCGCCAGGCGCGCCAAACTGCCTATGGAAGGAACGAGCAAGGTGACGCTGAGCACGGCTAACGGTCCGACGACCGGCTTTCTATCAAAAGCGGACTCGATCAAGCTCGGCGGCTTGAGCGCGACCAACATTCCCGTCGTCGTACAATCTTCCGACGGGAAACTTTACGGCACGGCCGCCGATGGCCTTCTAGGCATGAGCTTTTTGGCTCGTTTCGATGTTCAGATTGCCCACGGCTATATGGAAGTCCGCCCCCACGCGATGAATGCGTCGTCGTTGCATTGATCTGCTGCACGAACGAGAAAGCGGAATTCGCTAAGCTGCCAGATCCGCAACCACTGCATCCAGCACCGGAAATCCCGATGTGGTGACGCGGATGCGGCCGTCGTTGGTGACCTCGATCATGCCGTCCTGGATCAGCGAGGCGATGCGGTCCTCGTCGAGCTTCTGGCCGCGGATCTGCTCGAAGCGCAGCGCCTCGATGCCTTCCGTCAAGCGCAGGCCCATCAGCAGCATTTCGTCGGCCTGTTCTTCCTGGGTCAGCACTTCGTCGGCGACGAGGCCGTTGCCGTCGCTCTCGACGACAGTCAGCCACATTTCCGGATGTTTTTCGGTCGATTGAGCGATACGGCCGCGCGGCGTCACCAGACGGCCGTGGGCGCCGGGCCCGACGCCGGCATATTCGCCGTAGCGCCAGTAAATCAGATTGTGCCGGCTTTCCTGGCCCGCCCGCGCATGATTGGAAATCTCATAGGCCGGCATGCCGGCCGCATTCATCACCTCCTGGGTGACGTCCCAGAGCGCGCGTGATGTCTCTTCGTCCGGCGTCTTCAGCCGGCCGGCGGCGACCAGCCGCTCGAACATCGTGTCCGGCTCAATGGTGAGCTGGTAGAGCGACATATGCCCGCCGGCGCGCTTCACCGCCTCGCTGAGCTCGCTGCGCCAAGCCTCCGGCGTCTGGGCGGGCCGCGCATAGATGAGATCGAACGAGAAGCGGTCGAAAATCGCCGAGGCGACGCCGACTGCCGTCATCGCTTCGGCTGCCGTGTGCAACCGGCCTAAAGCCTTGAGATCGGCATCGTTCATCGCCTGCACGCCAAGCGATACCCGGTTGACGCCGGCAGCCTTGTAGCCCTTGAAACGCTGCGCCTCGACCGAGGTCGGATTGGCCTCCAGCGTGATCTCGGCGTCTGGCGCGATCTGCCAGTGCTTGCCGATCGCCTCCATGATGGCGCCGACGGTCTCCGGCTTCATCAGCGACGGCGTACCGCCGCCAAAAAAGACCGAACCGACGGTACGTCCCGGTGCCAGGGCGGCGCGATGCGCCAGCTCGGTGCGGAAGGCCGCCACATAGCGCGCCTCGTCAATCGGCTGCGCCCGCACGTGACTGTTGAAGTCGCAATACGGGCATTTCGACAGGCAGAAGGGCCAATGGACGTAGACGCCAAAGCCTGGATCGTAGTTCGGGAAGCGCGAAGCCATGGGCGCTTATGGCACGGATCGCCTGATTCGGTCACCCATGGGCTGGAGCCGGGCTTTTGG
>JAQGJO010000129.1 GCA_028290595.1 Hyphomicrobiales bacterium
GGCGTCCCTGAGCATTGCCAGCAACGTCAGCGATGCGGTCGACCACCTGGTCTTCATCCCGCCGCCGCTATATTTTGCGGCGCCCCCCTCCGACAAGACTCCGGCGGTGACATTTCATGCGCTGGACGACACCAAGATTCGTCAGGTGTTGAAAGTCCCGGCGGAATACGATGGCACCGGCGTGAGAATTGCGCTGGTCGATACCGGATTCTATCCACACCCGTACTACGCCACGCGCAACCTGCGCCTGAAGGCGATGCCGACGTCCTCGGCCCCGCAGCCGGATGTCGACAGTTTCGGACACGGCACGGCGATCGCCTACAATATTTTCGCGGTCGCGCCGCAGGTCGAGGTGCTCGGTTTCCAGGAGACCGACCCGCCACAGAACGCGCTGGAAGATGCTGCCGACGCCAACGTCGATATCATCAGCTGCTCGTGGGGGTGGGACCGCGAGCAGCTTTTTCCGATCCTGCAAGCTTCGCTGCTGAGCATTATCCAGGAAGGCAAGATCGTGCTGTTCGCCGCCGGCAACGGCCATTATTCATGGCCGGGAAGCGAACCGGATGTGATTTCGGTGGGTGGCGTGTACTGGGACGCGGCCGGCAATCTGGAGGCCAGCGACTACGCCAGCGGCTATATGAGCGGCATGTTTCCGAACCGCAGGGTGCCGGACATCTCCGGGCTTTGCGGCCAGCGCCCCAGGGCCGTCTACATCATGATGCCCACCCAGCCGGGCAATACGATGGACAAGGAAAACGGTGGCTCGCCTTTCCCCGATGGCGATGGCGCAGGTACCAACGACGGCTGGGTGGGCGCCAGCGGGACCAGCAGCGCGACACCCCAGATCGCCGGTATCACGGCGCTGCTGGTGCAGAAGGCCCGCGGGAAAAATCGCAAACTGACGCCGGCCGACGTCAAACAGATTCTCGAACAGAGCTGCATCGCGGTGACCGCGGGCCGCAACGCCATGGGCTTTCCCGCCATCGGCCAGCCCAATACCGCTGTCGGCTATGGGCTGGTAGACGCCGCGGCCGCGCTGGCCCAGGTCTAGAACCTCGTGCCGGCCCGCCATATATGCTAGGCTCGTTGCCGCCAGACGAGGAGAACGGGAATGAAAGCCACCATACGCGTTCGCTCCGCTTCGGATGTGGCGGGACAGCGACCTGAACCTGCCCAGATGGAGCGCGCGGCCGAGCTGCTGCAGCAGAGCGGTTTTGAGGTGCTTCGTGTCGGGCGCTATGGCGTGAACATCGAAGGCGACGAACAGGCGTTCAAGCGTGAACTGGGCGTCGACACGACAGGCAGCGCGCTGGTTACGGCGCCGCAGGCCCATCACGAAGAACTCTCTCAACTGATCGATCTCGTCGAAGTCACCGGCAAGCCGCTCAGCTTCAACGAGTAGTACTGCACTTCGCTTCGACTCCTGCCGGCTGCCTCATGTGCATTGCAACATGCAATGCACATGAGCCTCTCAGGCCGCGACCATGGTTGCGTGAGCGAGCAGCCGATACGATCCTCCTTGACTTGCTATCACCGGACTCGGCAGTCTGGCGGCGCTATAACGCATCGGACAATGATCCAGGTGCATCAGGGAGAAACGTCATGAGCTCATTTCTGAGGCCGCTTTCGGCTGCGAGTATGATCGTTGCCGGCGCCCTTGCCATCGCCGCGCCCGCCACCGCCCAGCAGACCATCAAGATCGGCGTGCCCACTTCGGTGCAGTTGCAGGTCGGCCGCGGCACCCAGAACGCCGCCAAACTCGCCGCCGAGGAGATCAACGCCAAGGGCGGCGTGCTCGGCCGCAAGCTGGAGATCGTGGTCGCCGACGAGACCGAAAACCCCGAACAGGGCATCGCCGCCATCAAGAAGCTGACCGCCGACGACAAGGTCAACGTGCTGATCGGCGGCTACACCTCGGGTGTGACGCTGGCGCAACTGCCGCATATCTCCAGCGCCAAGACCATCTATATCGGCGTCGGCGCGGCCTCCCCGGCGATCACGGCAAAAGTGAAATCCGACTACGACAACTACAAATACATTTTTCGCGCGTTCCCGATCAACGCCGCGCATCAGGCCCGCGCACTGGTCGACTTCATCAACGGCAAGCTGAAAGGCGAGATGAAGCTCGGCAAGATCGCCATTGTCGGCGAGAACGCCAAATGGGTGCAGGACCTGGTCCCGATCCTGAAGAAGGGCGCCACCGACGGCGGCACCGAAGTGAAGCTCGCCGAGTTCTTCGACACTTCCACGTCGGACTTCTCGCCGCTGTTCGCCAAGGTCAAGGATTCCGGCGCGCAGTACCTGATCGTGATCCTGTCGCATGCTTCCTCGGACATCTTCGTCAAGCAATGGCATGACGCCCAGGTGCCGATCCCGATCGGCGGCATCGACGTCAAGAGCCAGGACGCCGACTTCTTCACCCGGGTCAGCGGCAAGGCCAATGCGGAAACCGTCGGCATGTTCGCGATCCGCGCGCCGCTGACGCCGAAGACGATTCCGTTCTGGGACGAGTTCGT
>JAQGJO010000151.1 GCA_028290595.1 Hyphomicrobiales bacterium
CGACGATGACGCCATTCCAGAATTTGAATGGCTGATGGATCTCGCCAAATCATATCGGACGGCAGAGGTTGGCGCCGCCGGTGGGTTTGTCTACGACAACACGGGCGTCACCTTTCAAACGGAATTCGAAACGACAGACCGCCTCGGCTATTCCGATTCGAGTTGGCAAAACGCGGCGCCCCACACCAACTTTCCCTTCTCGGCAGCCTATCCTCATCTATTGGGAACCAATTGCTCCATCAGGAGAAGCGCGCTTCTCGAAATCGGCGGCTTCGACGAGGAGTATGAATATTTTCTGGAGGAGACCGACGTCTGCTGCCGGTTGAACGATGCCGGCTTTAAAATCGATCAACGATCAGATGCTTTCGTCCACCATAAATATGCGCCCAGCGACATACGCAACGAACACAAGATCCTCACCAACTGGTATCCGCTGATCAAGAACCGGATATATTTTGGACTTCGCAACGCCAGATATCACCACTCAATGCGAGAGATCGTTGAGGCGGGACTGCGCGATATCAACAGATATGGATCGGATCTCTGCCGCAGGCTTGCGGACGGCATCTACAAGCAGGAAGATCTGGACCGGTTCAACGCCCAGGCCGATGCGGCACTTGAAGACGGAATATTGCGTGGCCTGCGGCCTGAACGGAAGCTTTTGTCGGCCGAGACGATCGCCGCCTATCAGTCGCCCTTCCTGCCTTACAAAGCCGGGCTCGCCTGCGCCGATGCAAGGTCGTCATCGAGGACGATCCTTCCGAGCGAGACCTAGCTCGACATTTCTCTCAGGTAAAGCGTCGCGACGATGGGCGAAGCCGCGCGAAGAAATAGCCGGCAAACAGCGCTACACATAAAATACCGAGGCCATTGACGACAGCCGCCGCGGCTGCACCGATGGCCGCGATCTCCGCACCCCAGATGATGGGACCGAGCGTCTGACCAAGGAAGAACGAAAAGGCGTGGCCGGAGAAGGCGGTGGCGCGGTTGTTCGGCGCAATCTCCGAGACTTCCGCCTGGACCGAATTGTGGATCATGAAAAAGCCGATGCCGACGAAAGCCATGATCCCGACCTCGATGGGCCAGGCCCAGCCGAAAGAATAGGCGATGAAGGCAGTGCAGAGGACCAAGCCGCCGACGATGATCATGGTCGGCCGAGCGAAAAAGCGCAGCATGATCGGAATCGAAAACGAAAGTATCATCGAGCCTATGGCCAGGCCCGCGATGATAAAACCCGCCTCCCGGACACCACCATTGTTCTGGCTCGCCAGGATCGGCGCAATATGCGGCAGTACGCCGAACGTCATGCCGCCGACGATGAACGCGGTGCTGTAGCACATGCGCGCAACCGGATTGCGCAGGATGCCGCCATAGATGCGCAACGCTGCTCGCGGGCTGAACGCCTTTGATTGCGGACGCCCGGCATTCGGCAGAAAGGCCGTTGCCATCGCCGCCGAGGCCAGACCCACCACGGAGCAGATCAGGATCACGCCGCGCCAGCCGATCACCGGCTCGACCATGCCGGCGAAGACCGCGCCGAGCAATTGGCCGAGCATGGCGGAGGTGACGAAACGCGCAATCATGGCCTGCCGGTTCGACGGCGGATAGATATCGCCGATCATCGCCATGGCCACCGGGATTACGCCTGCCGCCGCGATGCCGGTGAGCGGTCGCAACACCAGCAGCGTTTCGAAATTCGGAGAAAAAGCGCTGGCCAGGAGAAACAGGCCGGTCGCCCACAGCGCGATCTTCAGCACCCTGTTCTTGCCGAAATGATCGCCGACACTGCCCAGAACCGGTTGAACCAGCGCATAGGGCAGCGCCATGGCGGAGGCGAGCAGCGCAACCGACGACGTCGAAACCGCAAGATCGCGCGACAGCGCCACCGTCAACGGATCGAGCGTGCGCGTTGAAATGGCGCTGGTGAAACCGCACAGCAGAAAAATAAAAAACACCAAGGGAGAGCCTGTGAAACGCATACGTGCCGATCGGCAGAATGATTTAGGCCTAGTGGGCTGGTCCGCCAATGTCCAATGCCAATGGAGCCCAGTCGCGTCAGAATCCGGTTGTTCCAGACAGGCGGCGCTGGCGGGCGAACAGATACGCAATGAGCGGGCCCAGCGCCAGCAGCACCAGACCGCACGAGATCAGGGTCGTCGTCGCGCCGAAATAGTAAATGCTCGGTCCGACCAGCAACGGCCCCAGCGCCTGCCCGCAGAACAGCGAAAACGAATGCATGGAAAAGGCCGAGCCGCGCGAGTCCGTCGTCAGCGCCGCGACTTCGGCCTGGATCGAATTGTGCATCAGCATGTAGCCAAGGCCGGTGAGACAGAACAACACCGCCGAAATCTGCCACACCAGGCCGAGGCTGAGCGAGATGATGCCGGCCGATGCAAAGAAGCCGCCGATGAACATGAGCTGATAGCGGCTGAAGATCTTCAGCAGCCATTTCAGCGACAGCGAATAAATAAGCCCGCCGATGCCGACGCCGGCGATGATGAGGCCGGCTTCCTTGGCGCCGCCGAGACCACGCGTCTCCAGAATGAGACCGATGAACGGCAGCACGCCGTAGATGGCAATGCCTTCGGTGAAGACTGCGCCGAAGCAGATCAAGGCGCGGGGATTGGCGAAGACCTTTTTGTAACCCGCCGCTGCATGAGCAAAGCTGATGCGCTCTCCATGCCGGTCGGGCGATGGCTCGTCGACCTTGAACGTCATGATCACGGCGGCAGTGAGCGCCACCCCCAGGCCGATGACGAAGATGGCGCGCCAGCTTATGTATTCGGCCAGGAGACCCGCAACGGTCGTGGCGAAGATCATTCCGGTCAATCCCGCCGAGAGGAACTGTCCCATGGCAAGTTGGCGTTTCGATGCTTCGACCCGGTCGCCGATGATCGCCATGGTCACCGGCATGATGCCGCCGCCGGCAAAGCCGCCAACGAGACGCGCAGCAAGCAGCACTGTCAGTGTCGGCGACAGAACCACCGCCACAAGACAGATTGCCTGCAGCCAGAGACAGAAGCGCAGCACCTTGATCTTGCCGTAGAAGTCGCCGATGGGCCCGAGCAGAGGCTGGCCGAAGGCGTAAGGCAGTGCATAGAACGACGTCGCCAGTGCCGCGGTTGCAACCGGAACATTGAATTCGCGCGCGATCGGCAGGATCAACGGATCCATGGCGCGATTGGAGATCGCGGAAGCCAGGGCACACAAGGCAAACGGCAAAAGCGTCCAGCGCATGCTAGCCTGGCAGCCAGTTCTCGAACACGATCTGGTCGGCCCAGAGCGACGCCGTTTGAAACTGCGCGGGCGTGCGCACCGTCCAGGTCATGACCGGAACGTTCAATGCCCGGCGCAGCAGATGCGGCACCGCATGCGGAAAATCATTGACCGAATAAGACAGGAAATCCGGTCGCGTCGCATCCCAGTGCAGAAAATTGGCTAGAACGCGCTTCTCCTCGGCGCTGAGGAAATTCCACTCCTCGTCATCGTAATGCGCCTCGGCCACCATGCCGAGCGGCACGCCGGCAATGCCCAGCGCGTCGCGATTGCAGCGCAGATGCGCCATCACCTGCGGATCGAAACTTTTCAGCACAATCCGGCCCGGATGCTTGGCGACAATCTTTGCCGTGTGTTCGGCAAGCCGTATGTCGCCGGTGAACGCGCTCTTGATTTCGATGACGAGCACATGGTCGGCGCCGATGACGTCGAGCAGCGCCGCGAGGGTGGGAATGGTCTCAGCCCCGCCGCGCAAGCCTGTCGCGGCGAGCTGAGCCGCAGTCTGGTCGGCGACCTTGCCCTGCCCGTCCGTCAATCGTTCGAGGGTGAAATCGTGAAACACGAAGACTTCACCGTCCGCCGACATCTGCACATCGCATTCGACGCCATAGTTCGAGGCAACCGCCCGCCGCGCCGCCGCCAGCGAATTTTCGATGACGCCGTTCTTCTTGTCGTGCAGACCGCGATGGGCGATCGGTCGCGACACGAGCCAGGAAAGCGAGTTTCCCGTCATCCCGCGATCTCGAAGCTTGCTTCAACTTCGACGGCAGCGTTGAGCGGCAGTTCGGCGACACCCACGGTCGAGCGCGCATGCCGCCCCGCCTCGCCCAATATGGCGACCATCAAGTCGGACGCGCCGTTCATCACGCCGGGCAAGGCGTGGAAACCAGGCGCTGCCGCGATAAAACCGCCGAGGCGCTGACAGCGTCGAATTCGCGCCAGATCGCCCAGGGCACCACGCGCCTGCGCCAGCACATTGATGGCGCACTGACGCGCCGCCTCCTTGCCCGCCACATCATCGACATCGCCGCCGACCTTGCCGGTGAAGCGCGCAGCGAGCTTGCCGTCGGCGTCAAACGGCAATTGTCCGGAAATCGTTAATATGGACCCGCAGATCGTCCAGGGAACGTAATTGGCGATGGGCGCGGCGGGACTGGGAAGCTCGATTCCCATATCCTTCAGCCGTGCATCGATGGACGACATGAAATTCCTCCTCTGGAAATCCGCGACCGAAACGTTAGGTTCTGTCGGACAAGATTTCGGATATGCCTATTCCGGATAACTGACTGGCAAGTTTTCTGCTTGCCTCAAGACTGGATTATGCCGCTTGCCGCCGACGACCGAAACCCTAATTTCGCCACGTCGGACGCCTATTCGGCATTGATTCCCTTTGGAGCCCAACCGCATGGCGCGTCATTCGTTCTTTGTATTCCGCCAAATCCCGAATTACGCGCTGGCCGCCGGTTTTCTGGCGCTCGCCGGTGTCCCGGCCCACGCGGCGAATGTAAGCCTCGCGGCCCACCGCGCCGTCTACGATCTGTCCTTCCTCCGCGGCACCGGCAGCGCCGCGCCGGTGTCGGCCCAGGGCCGCATCGTTTATGAATTCACCGGCTCGGCCTGCAAAGGCTATCAGGTCTCGTTCCGGCAATTGACCGAAATCACACCGTCCGAGGGCGAGCCGCGCCTGACCGACACCCGCTCGCTGACCTTTGAAAGCGCCGACGGCAAGACCCTGCACTACCGCATCGAGAACCTTGTCGGCGGACAGGTCGCCAGCACCAACGAGGGCGAGGCCACGCGCTCGGGTGACGGCGCCTTGTCGATCGACATCAGCAAGCCGGCACCGAAAAAAAGCGATAACAACTCCGACGCCATCTTTCCCACCGCACAGATGGTCAAATCCATCGAAGCAGCGCGCAACGGCGAGTCCGCTGTCGAAATGCAAATCTACGACGGTTCGGACGGCGGCGATAAAATCTATCACACGCTTAACGTCATCGGCCACGGCTCCAAGGCTGCCTTGAGCGACCCGACGCAGACGACGCCGGCGATGAAGGATCTGTCGCGCTGGAGAGTCACCGTCAGTTATTTCGACACCGCCAAGTCCGATTCCAATCCGAGTTATACTCTGGCGTTCCAGATGTGGGAGAACGGCGTCTCGAGCGATCTCGTTCTCGACTATGGCGACTTCGCGCTCAAGGGCACGATGACGAAGCTGGAAATGCTGCCGGAAGCACCCTGCCCCTAGCGCCTTGCCCCCAGAGCCTTGCCTAGGTCTCGCCGGAACGGTCAGAACGCCGGCCGGATTTCACTCCGAACACGATGCCCTTGACGACGGCGGCGCTGCCGAATTTTTCCCGCAGGCGATCGACGGCGGCTTCCGTCGCCTTTTGACGGACGATTCCCGTATCGGCGAGATCGCCGTGATCCGCCTCTGACGCAGGCACAAGATTGGAAATGCCGACGCCGATGAGGCGGTATTTCCGTCCCGTCGCCTCCTTGGCGAGGAGATCGCGGGCGGCCTCGAAAATCTTGCCAGATAGTTGCGTTGGCTCCGATAGCATGCGCGCCCGCGTGATGGTTCGAAAGTCGTCGGTCTTCAGTTTCAACTGCAGGCTGTCGCCGGAAATCTCCTGCGCTTTGAGCCGCGCTGAAACTCTCTCGCTGAGCGAAAACAACCGCTGCGCCAAGATTTTAAAATCGCCGATATCATCTTCGAACGTGGTTTCCGCCGACACGCTTTTACGCTCGCGATCGGCCGAAACCACGCGATCGTCGATGCCGTTGGAAAGCCGCCACAGCCGCTGTCCTTCGGCGCCCAGCCGGCGCATCATCTCGACCTCGTCGAGCGCCTGGATATCGCCGATGGTGCGCAGGCCGCCGCGCTCGAGGCGCTCCTGCGCGACCCGCCCGACGCCCCAGATGGCGCCGACGGGACGCTCGGCCAGAAACGCCTTGGCTTCACTTTTGCCGATGATGGCAAAGCCGCGTGGCTTGTCGAGATCGGACGCCATTTTCGCCAGGAACTTGCAATAGGACAGACCGACGGACACCGTGATGCCGACGTCCTTTTCGATGCGCGCGGCAAACCGCGCCAGCACGAGCGCCGGGCTGGCATGATGCAGGCGCTCGGTGCCGGTGAGATCGAGAAACGCCTCGTCGATCGACAGCGGCTCGACCAGCGGCGTCAGTTCAAGCATCAGATCGCGAACCTGCTGCCCAACGAGAACATATTTCTGCATGTTGGGCGGAACGATCGTCGCCTGCGGGCAGAGCGCCAGAGCCTTGAACATCGGCATGGCGGAGCGCACGCCGAAGGTGCGCGCGATGTAGCAGCAGGTCGAAACCACGCCGCGCTTGCCGCCGCCGATGATCAGCGGCTTGTCGCGCAATGAGGGATCGTCCCGCTTTTCCACAGCCGCGTAGAAGGCGTCACAATCGATATGGGCGACGCTCAAGGCATCGCGCTCTGGATGGCGGATCAGGCGTGGCGAACCACATGCGGCGCAGCGTCGCGCCGCCGGCGTTTCATGCAAGCAATCGCGGCAGAGGCCGGAAGCGCTCATGGCCCGCTCATGGTTCGCAATCGCGGTCGAACCTCGCCAGGACCCGCAGGGCCTTGCCGACATCGGCCGGATCACGCCCGGTATTTGCCGAAAAAGCCAACAGCAGGCTTTCGTCTGAGGTAAAGTACTCGAGAACCGCCGCCAGAAAGCCCGGATCTGAGGCCGCCAGCCGTATTGTGGCCGGATCCAGCCCACTCAAGGACAGGAACCGCTCGAGCCGTTCGGGATCGCTCGCCAGGAACGAAAGCGCCTCTATCGCCAGCGCCTCTGCTGCTTCACGATTGATTTCAACGGACATAACCGTTTCCCTTCAATTCGATTCGCATTTCGTAAATGTTCATCGAGTACAACTGACGCTCGTGCAACGCGCTCGCCTCTCGCGATTGGAGGCATAAGGACGGATTCGGTAACCTATGGCAAAGACCGTACTGATCGTAGAAGACAATGAGCTCAATATGAAGCTCTTCAACGATCTGTTGGAGGCCCACGGATACCTGACCGTGCAGACCCGCAATGGCGTCGAAGCCGTCGAACTGGCGCGCCAGCACCACCCAGACCTGATTTTAATGGACATTCAGCTGCCGGAAGTTTCCGGCCTGCAAGTCACCCAATGGATCAAGGACGATGAAACCCTGCGGGACATTCCAGTGGTCGCCGTCACCGCCTTCGCCATGAAAGGCGACGAGGAAAAAATCCGCCAGGGCGGCTGCGAGGCATATCTTTCAAAACCGATCTCGGTGGTCAAGTTTTTGGAAACAGTTCGCAACTATACAGGCGGCAAATAGGGGCTGGCATCCATGACCGCGCGTGTTCTCGTTGTCGACGACATCCTGGCGAACGTCAAACTGCTGGAAGCCCGCCTGACGGCCGAATATTTCGACGTGCTGACGGCAACCAACGGCGCCGATGCGCTGGCGATCTGCGCCGAAGGACAATGCGACATCGTTCTGCTCGATGTCATGATGCCGGGCATGGACGGCTTCGAAGTCTGCCGACGTCTGAAGGCCAACACTGCTACCGCTCACATCCCCGTCGTCATGGTGACGGCGCTCGATCAGCCTGCCGATCGCGTCAAGGGACTTGAAGCTGGCGCCGATGATTTTCTGACCAAACCGGTCGATGAAGTAGCCCTGCTGGCGCGCGTGCGTTCGCTCTCGCGCCTGAAGGTCACGCTCGATGAACTGCGCAGCCGCGCCCGCACCGCAGCCAATCTCGGCGCCACCAACAATCTCGCCAACGCCATCGCCGACAAGGGGCTCGATGCGCGCATCCTCGTCGTCGACGACCGCCCCAGTTCCTCGGAACGCATCATGCGGTCGCTGTCGTTGCATCACAAGGTAGACCTTGAGACTGAGCCGCAAAACGCGCTGTTTCGCGCCGCCGACGGCGACTATGAACTCGTAGTGGTCAGCCTGTCGCTGCTGGATTTCGATGGCCTGCGCCTATGCAGCCAGTTGCGCTCGCTTGAACGCACGCGGCATTTGCCGATTCTGCTGATTGCCGATCTTGAAGACGGCGCCAAGGTGCTTCGCGGCCTCGATCTCGGCGTCAACGACTATCTGACCCGCCCCATCGACAAGAATGAGTTGATCGCCCGCTCGCGCACCCAGGTGCGCCGCAAGCGCTATGCCGAAGCGCTGAACAACAATGTTCAGGCCTCCATCGAACTTGCCCTGGTCGATTCGCTGACCGGCCTTTACAATCGCCGCTATCTCGAAATGCACCTGGCCGAAATGCTGGATCAGGCGGCGAGCCGGTCGCGTCCACTGACCTTGATGATTCTCGACATCGATTATTTCAAGGCCGTCAACGACACTTATGGCCATGACGCCGGCGACGAGGTGCTGCGCGCCTTTGCCCAGCGCGTGAAGAACGTCGTGCGCGGCGCCGACCTGACCTGCCGTCTCGGCGGCGAGGAATTCGTCGTCGTCATGCCCGACACCGGCATGGAACTCGCCGGGCGGATCGCCGAGCGCGTGCGCAGCGCCATCCAGGACACCAATTTCCAGACAGGCGAAGCCAACCGGGAAATCCCCGTGACGGTCTCGATCGGGCTGGCGCAATCCGTGTCCGAACCCGATCCCGACATGCTGTTCCGGCGCGCCGACCGGGCCCTCTACCGGTCCAAGAACGAAGGCCGCAACCGGGTCACCGCCGACGCCGCCTGATCGGCGGAACCGTCTGATCCTTGTCACAAAATACCGGCAGAATACCAGCAAGTTGGTAGGTAATTGGCGAGCGCATTTTCAAGCGAAGTGGACACCGGTTCGCGTGAAGAAAATGCGTTCTTTCAATAAACTAGACGCGTCTTTCCGATCCGTTGGATCGGAAAACGCTATGTATAATTGGCAGTCTCGGCAGCCTTAAAAGCGGGCGCATTAACCCCAATCCTTTAGGTAAACAAGAGTTTAACGCGGGACACGGCGTTTGAACGATTGCGTGTGCCCGGCCTCTCAAATAACGTCCGT
>JAQGJO010000165.1 GCA_028290595.1 Hyphomicrobiales bacterium
CGGCACGGAACAGTGATCGCATGGGACCTCCATCAGTTGCGCCATCGGAGATCTGATCAAACCGGAGTTTGGGAGCCATTGCGCCGAGAATGGACTGTCAGCGCGTCTACTCCGCTCTCCCAATGACCTTCAGCCTCGGTGTTGCGGTCTGCATCAAGCCGCGATAGGCGGAGAGGTAATCCATCGCCATGCGGCGCGCGGTGAAGCGCTGCTCGAATCGCGTCCGGATGTTGCGGCGATCGAGCTCGGACAGCCGCTTGACCGCCCCGACGGCGCTGGTTTCGTCCTCGACGATGAAGCCGGTCAGTCCGTCTTCGACAATCTCGGGCACCGATCCGCGGTTGAAGGCGATGACCGGCGTGCCGCAGGCCATGGCTTCGATCATGACCAGGCCGAACGGCTCCGGCCAGTCGATGGTGACGAGGAGGGCAAGGGCGCCGCTCAGAAATTCCGACTTCTCGCCATCGCTGATTTCGCCGATATATTCGATATGCGGCGGATCGAGCAGCGGGCGTATGGTCTCGTCGAAATAGTCCTGATCGACCTTGTCGACTTTTGCCGCGATCTTTAGCGGGATGCCGCATCGCTTAGCGATCCGGATGGCGCGGTCGACGGCCTTCTCGGGCGCGATGCGGCCGAGAACTGCGAGATATTTCGGCTTCGAAGGTTCCGGAGCGAGCAGCTTTTCCGGCAGCCCATGATAGATCGTCTTGACCCAGTTTGCCTGCGGCACCGGCCGCCGCTGCGCATTCGAAATGGAAATCACGGGAACCGACGAGAAGGTGTTGAAAACAGGCTGATGTTCCGGCAGGTCGAGCCGGCCGTGCAACGTCGTTACGAAGGCCGACGAATTCCGCGAAAACAGCGAAAATGGATAGTAGTCCAGATGGAAGTGCAGGAAATCGAAGTCGCCACAGCGCTGCCGCACGCGCTCCAGCATGACCAGATGCAGCGCATTTGCGTCACGGACCGATCCGTCGAGACGCAGCGCCCTTGGCCATACGGCCTCAAGTTTCGCCGAGGTGCGCGAATCGCCGCTGGCAAACAATGTCACATCGTGGCCAAGCGCCACCAGTTCCTCGGTCAACCAATGAACCACGCGCTCGGTGCCGCCATATAGCCTGGGTGGAACAGCTTCGGTCAATGGTGCCACTTGCGCGATGCGCATCGAGAAATCTCCTCTTCACTGTTGACGAAAAGCGTTGCTATTCCGACACATCCGTCACAACGCGCTCCTGATCAATTGCGGGCCAATTTAAGCCCGATGGAAAAAACGATTGAGCCTCGAAAAGGTTCCGGAGAAAAACCGCAGCGCTGTCATGTCGGATTGGCCATTTTGCAATGGTGCGATTGCGACCAAACTTTTGACGCGGTTCGCAGACAGCGTTCGGTGCCAGAAGGCATTTGTCTTCGTCGAGCGTCATCCGAAATAAAATCCCCAACTGACAGGTGCGCATGGTCGATCTATATGAATATTCCGATCGCCCCTTTGCTTTCGTGTGGCGTTATGTTCGCCAACGGAAGGCTTCACATGCTGTGATCTTCAGCGCCGTGGTCGCCGCGGTGGCCTGTTCAGTCGGCACGCAATACGGCGTCAAATTCCTCGTCGACAGCCTGGCCGCGGGCTCACGGTCCGGCAACCATATCTGGCTGACTTTTATTCTTCTGGTTTCGTTGATCGCCGGCGACAATCTGCTGTGGCGGGTGGCGACCTGGACGGCGAGTTCGACTCTTGTCGGGGTGACGGGCGACGTTCGGCTCGATCTGTTTCGCTATCTGACAGGCCATGCGCCCAGTTATTTCGCCGAACGGCTGCCGGGCATGCTGACAAGCCGGATCACATCGACATCCAATGCCGTCTATACGGCTGAAAACATGTTCGTATGGAATGTCATGCCGCCCTGCATCGCGACGGTGGCGGCAATCGCGCTGGTCGCCACGGTCAGCGTTCCCATGAGCCTGGCGCTGATCGTTATCGCCGGCATCGTCGTGGTGGCGATGTTCCGTTTCGCGGCTGCCGGCAAAACCCTGCATCATGATTTTGCCGACAAGGCCGCGACGGTCGACGGCGAGATGGTCGATGTCATCAGCAATATGTCGCTCGTCCGGGCATTCTGCGGCCTGGGCCGCGAGCACGGCCGCTTCGACGCAACGGTTCGTCGTGAATTGATCGCGCGGCGGCGAAGCCTGCGTTATCTTGAGAAATTGCGGCTGGGCCACGCCATGGTCACCGTGGTTCTGATCATCGCACTGCTGGCGTGGGCGATCGGTCTTTGGCAGCGCGGCGCGGCGACGACCGGCGACGTCATTCTCGTGTGTACGCTGGGGCTTTCGATTCTCCACGCCACGCGGGATCTCGCGGTGGCGCTTGTCGATATAACCCAGCATATCGCCAGGCTTTCGGAAGCGCTGGCGACGCTGCTGGTGCCGCACGAGTTGCGGGACCATCCGGAAGCGGCGCCACTGGTTCAGCAGGGCGTGCGTATCGAATTCGACAACGTCTCTTTCAGCTATTTTGACGGCCATCATATCTTCAGCAACTTCAGCCTCTGTCTGGAACCGGGCCAGCGGGTCGGGCTGGTGGGTCAATCGGGCGGCGGAAAGTCGACACTGTTCGGCTTGTTGCAGCGGTTCTACGATGTTCAGGAGGGCAACGTTCTCATCGATGGCCAGGAC
>JAQGJO010000172.1 GCA_028290595.1 Hyphomicrobiales bacterium
GCGTGCGCTTGATCGGCAGATTAAACAACTTTGCCGCATTGAGGCCGAGGATATTGCGTTTCGCCTGATCGTCGAGGAAAGGCAGCGTGGTGATGGCGCTCGGCGGATCGAAATCCCAGTGCGGCCAATCGGACGAAAATAGCAATTGCGTCGAGGCCTTCATCTTGTCGAAGGTCGCCTCCAGCAATCTGAGATCGTAGCGTTCGAGCGGCTGGCTCGAATAGAACATCTCCTGCATGTATTCGCTGGGCATGCGCTTGAGGCCCGGCGCCTCACTCTGGCGCAGCAGCACTTCGTGATCGAGGCGCTGCATCAGGAAGGGAACCCAGGCGACGCCACTCTCGACCCACACGGTCTTGAGCTTCGGAAAGCGTTCCGGCAGCGCGTTGATGACCCAGTTGGTCATGTGGATGAGGTTGTAATGCACGAACGACAAAGCGTGCATGGAAATGAAGCGGTTGAGCTGCGTGAACGACGGGTCGTCCCAATGCGGGCCGGCGTGAAACACCAGCGGCTTGCCGCTTTCCTCGATCATCGAATAGAGCCGCATATACTGATTGTGATGCACGGGCTTGTGGCGCACGGCGCAGATCGTATAGCCGACGATCTGCGGATGGCTGCCGAATTCGCGCACCATGCGCTCGCATTCGTCGACATTGTTGAACGGCAGATAGATCAAGCCGGCGAGACGCGGTTCCTGCGGCAGAATCAACTCCGTCATCCAGCGGCTATAGGCGCGCGCCAGATAGATTTCGATGTCTTCCATCGGGTTCATGCCCAGATGCAGCATCGAGGTCGGGAAGACGACCTGATAGTCGACGCCCATGAAGTCGATGCTCCGCTTGGCGATCTCGACGTAGGCGGCGCCGGGCTTATCGGGGTTCGTCACCTTTTCCGCCGGTCCGGACTGATGCGGCACGCGGCCCGACAGGGACTGAAAACTCATGCCCGGCTGCATGTTGATGAGCGGCGCGCGGATGCCGGCGGCAAGCTGGTTCAGCGCCGTGTGCTTGAGGACATCATTTTCCATGAACTCAAGAATTTCCGGCCAGAAGCGGCCTTCCTGCGTATGGGCATCGACGTCGACAATCACTTCATAGTCGTCGTACTGGCGCTCCGCCTGCCGCGCGGCGGCAAACAGATAATCGCGCGTATCGGTGGCCGCGGTGATTTCCTGAAGTTCGCGAACTTCGCCAACCAGCGATGATTTGAGTTCATCGGGCATCGTCCCCTCCGCTGCTGTTTTTTCAGGCCAAGAATTCCGAGGCTAAACATGCCACCAAACCCGGAAAGATAAAAGCAAATTATTAGCTATTATAAATGCAAGAAAGAGGCGCTTCAGATGAACTTGCGGAAATAGTCCGAAAACAGAGAGTTGGGACTGTCATCCCCGACGCCCGCGCAGCGGGTGAGCGGGGATCCAGAAGCCAAGGGCCGCCGCGTTGCTTCTGGATTCCCGCTCGCGCTTCGCGCGTCGGGAATGACAACTCCTCCAGTTAGCGTACCTTCGGCAGTTCGATGAACGGCCAGGGGCTGGGCACTTCGCCGAATGAGACTTCGATCAGGTTGGGCTCGCCGCTGGCGATGGCCTTTTCCAAGGCGGTGCGGAATGCCTCCGGCGAGCGCACGCGCTGGGCCGCGAGACCATAGCTCTCGCCGAGCTTGACGAAATCGGGATTGAGAAGATCGCTGGCAATGACGCGGTTGCCGTGCAGTTCCTGCTGCATGCGCTTGACGTTGCCGAAGGCGCCATCGTTGAAGACGACGAACACCGCGCCGATGCGATGGCGCACCGCCGTCGACAGCTCCTGCACATTGTACATGAAGCCGCCATCGCCGGAGATGACGACCACCGGCCGGTCGCCGACCGCGTGCTTGGCGCCGAGCGCCGTCGCCACGCCCCAGCCGAGCGTGCCCTGGAAGCCGGATGTTATCAGCGTGCGCGGCTTGTAGACCGGATAAGCGACACGGGCGACATAGCCGACCTGGGTCAGGTCATCGATCAGAATGCCATCGTCGGGCAGCACGTCGCGAATGGCGCGCAGATAGGACAATTGCGGTTCAAGGCCTTTGATGTCGGCGGCGAACTGCACCTGCCGCTCGCGGCTGGTGGCGATGCGCGGCTTGGCGTCGATGCTGCGAGCTTTCAATTGCTCATTGATGGCAGCCAGCGTCGCCAGGCTATCGCCGAGAATGGCGACCTCAGGCTTTTGAAAGCGATCGAGTTCGGCCGGATCGACATCGATGCGGATGAGCTTGATCTTGTCGTCCCAGCCCCAGGTCTGCAGTGGCAGGTGGGCGCGGGCGCCGACGACGATGACGACGTCGCAGTGCTTCCACAATGGATGCACGGAGGTGAACGTGTGGGCGAGCGGATGGCGCGCATCGAGGATGCCGCGGCCGAGCCGATGGCCGACCACAGGCGCGCCGATCTTTTCCGCCAAGGCCCGCACTTCGTCAGCAGCGCGAATGGCGCCGGAGCTGGCGAAGATGATCGGATGTTCGGCCTTGGCGATGATGTCGGCGGCGCGCATGACATCGTCGGGCACGGCCACGGGATAATCCTCGCGCGGCAGAGGCGCCACGGCTGCAACGTCCGCCTTGTTGCTCAGCATATCGGCCGGCAGTTCGATCCCCACTGGGCGCGGCCGACCCGAGGTGACCGCACGATAGGCCTCGGCGATTTTGAGCGGCGCTTCCTGCGGCGTGTCGATGCGGCTCGCGTGCTTGGTCAGTTGCGAGAGGATGGCAGTCTGGTCGGGAATTTCGTGCAGCAGGCCCCAGCCTTTGCCGATGCCAATTCGCGGCAGTTGCCCGATCAGCGCCATTACCGGCGCATTGACCGCCCAGGCAGTCGACAACGCCGCGCAGGAATTGAGAAAGCCCGGCCCCGGCACCACTGAATAGGCGGCGGGCCTGCCGGTCGCCATGGCGGAGCCAAGCGCCATATAGGCGGCGCCCTGTTCATGGCGGGTATGAATGGGGGTCAGCGCGCCGTTGGAATCAAAAATCGCATTGAACAGATGGTCGCTCTGCACGCCGGGCAGGCAGAACAGCGTGTCGATGCCATGGGTCACCAGCGCTTCGACGACCGCGTCGCCGCCTGACTTGACCGGCATGGCCACCCTCCGATGTTTTCGATTTTTATTGCAGGATTGCCGGCCGCGGGATCGCCGCGGCCGGAATGTTCTAGTCTTACGCGCCGAGCTTGATCGTCACGTCGTCGAACAGTTCTTCGACCTTGTAGAGCTTCTTGACGATCTTCTGTTCGTAGGCGTAGCGCGTCACCAGTTCGAGGGATTTGCGGCAAGCCTCGAGACCCATGGGAAGCTGGTCGATTTCGCCGGCCTTCGGAAGTCCGGCCTTGGCCTTGCTTTCCTTCAGCGCGTCGAAAATCTGCTTCA
>JAQGJO010000184.1 GCA_028290595.1 Hyphomicrobiales bacterium
CGCAAGGGCGTGACGGCGGCCGAGCGGCCGCTGACCGGCAAGGTCCTTGCGATGGTGTTCGACAAGCCGTCGACCCGCACCCGCGTCTCCTTCGATGTCGGCATGCGCGAACTTGGCGGCGAGACCATCATGCTCACCGGCACGGAAATGCAGCTCGGCCGCGGCGAGACCATCGCCGACACGGCCCGCGTCCTGTCGCGTTATGTCGATGCCATTATGATTCGCATCCTCGACCATGACGATCTGGCCGAGCTGGCCCAATATGCCAGCGTGCCGGTCATCAACGGGCTGACCAAGCGCTCGCATCCCTGCCAGATCATGGCCGACGTGCTGACGTTCGAGGAACATCGCGGCCCAATCAAGGGCTCGACCGTGGCCTGGACCGGCGACAGCAACAACGTGCTGGCGAGCTGGATTCACGCCGCCCATTGTTTCGACTTCTCCATCCGCGTCGCGACGCCGGCCGAGCTGGCGCCGCCGAAGGCGCTTGTAGAATGGGCGAAGCGTCACCAAGTACGCCTGCAACTGACCGAGGATCCGTATGCCGCCGTCGACGGTGTTGACGCGGTGATCACCGATTGCTGGGTCTCCATGGGTGACGAGGAAGAAGCGCGCATGCGCCAGAAACTCCTGTCGCCGTTTCAGGTGAATGGCAAGCTGATGTCCGCCGCTTCGAAAGACGCCATCTTCATGCATTGCCTTCCCGCCCATCGCGGCGAGGAAGTCACGACCAAGGTGATGGACGGTCCGCAGTCGGTGGTTTTCGACGAGGCGGAAAATCGCTTGCATGCGCAGAAGGGCATTCTGGCCTGGGCGCTCTCCGAAAGTGCCGCGACCCTATAGGCGAAAGACGCATGAACGAAAATAGTCCGATGTCGCGGCCCGTCTCCGACGCGGCCAGCGACGATAGAGCCTTGCCCTATGCGGTGATGCCGCTCGACGTGCGCGGACGTGTTGTCCGCCTCGGGCCGGCGCTCGACGATCTGTTGCGCAACCATGCCTATCCGCCGGAAGTCGCGCGCGCCGTCGGCGAGGCCGCGGCGCTGACGGTGCTGCTCGGCACGGCGCTGAAATTCGACGGCCGCTTCCAGGTGCAGACCCGTACCGACGGCGTGATCGATCTTCTGGTCGTCGATTTCGACGCGCCCGACCGGATTCGCGCCTTTGCGCGGTTCGATGCGGACAAGCTCGCCGCCGCCCGTGCCGACAATACGGCGACGCCGGCCGGACTGCTGGGCCATGGCCATCTCGCTTTCACCATCGATCGCGGTCCCTCGACGCAGCGCTATCAGGGCATCGTCACACTCGACGGCCAGGGCCTCGAAGCCGCAGCCCACCAGTATTTTCTGCAGTCCGAGCAGATCCCCACTCTTGTGCGTCTCGCTGTCGGCGAAATCGTTGTCAGCGCGCAGGAAAGCCACTGGCGCGCCGGCGGGCTCATCGTGCAGTTTCTTCCCGATTCGCCGGAACGCCGGCGCATGCCCGATCTCGATCCCGGCGATGCGCCCGAAGGCGCGGCGGCACCGGAACGGATTTCGGAAGACGATGCCTGGCTCGAAGCCAAGGCGATCGCTGGAACGGTCGAGGATCACGAACTCGTCGATCCCGATCTTTCGAGCGAACGCATGCTGTATCGGCTGTTCAACGAGCGCGGCGTCACCGTCTACGAACCGCAGATCGTGCGCCATGCCTGCCGCTGTTCGCGCGACTCCATCGCCAACATGCTGAAGAGCTTTACGCCGCAGGAGCGTCACGACATGATCGCCGACGACGGCATGATCAGCGTCACCTGCGAATTCTGCGGCACCAAGCGCGTGTTCGAACCTGCTGAGGTCGAAGCACAGTAGGGCTCGCACAGGAGTAGAGGTGTTGGCTTTCCCGAGGCCTCTATTCACTGCCTTGCTGCTATTGATCTGCGTTGCGCCCAGTGAGTCCTATGCGCAGATCATGCCGACGCAGATCGTCTCTGCATGCGAGAGGAACAAGAGCCACACTCTCTACCATTATTCCAGCGTCAACTCCGATTGGATCGCGGGTGGCTTGGGCTATCATGCGGTCGCTACAGTCTATTGCAAGAAGTGCGATCCTGCCAACAATGCGTCGGGATTGTTGTGGTCCGGCCCATCAAAAGGACCATACATCAAGCCTGACATCGAAGGCATGCGCCGATCTTTAAAGGCCTTGTCGGATTTTATGTATACGCCTTTTGATAAGGCAGAGTTGCGTGGCAACCCATCGCAGGTTCGTTTCGCTGGCTTCGTCGGTTGGCAGGTGAAGTTCGATGCTTCCAAAGATGTCGCGGGGGATGTGAAGCGTCACGATATAATCGTGGTTGAGGCCGAGGACGGATGTGCTTCGATACGGTTACGGATCGAGGCGCCCGCGTCGGGGAAAGATGAACCGGTCAGCGCAGTCAAGGATCTCATTGCTGCAATTGGAATGACGAAAGAAGAAGAGCCGATCTTTGTGAAGCCCCCTGCGCCTCGTCTGGACTTCGATGAGTTTCAGCTTTGGCGCCAATCAAAACACTGAATGCCAAGCCACATTTTCACGCGTGGACCTCCAGCGCGCCTGTCGCTAAACTATCGCGATGTCCAACAACGACCTCGTTCACGACCGCACGCGCCTCGCCTCCGGCGATCTGCAGCAGGTGTCGCCCCTGGTGCGCCGCCTCATCGCGCCCAATCCCTCGCCGTTCACCTTCACCGGCACCTGCACTTATATCGTGGGGCGAGGTAAAGTTGCGGTCGTCGATCCGGGCCCCGAGAGCGAGGATCAGCTTGCCGCCATCCTCAAGGCGGTCGCCGGCGAGACCGTCAGCCATATCGTCGTCACCCATACCCATCGCGACCATTCGCCCGGCGCCCGCGCCCTGAAGGCTGCGACAGGCGCCAAGATTTATGGTTGCGCCCGCCACGTGCCCATCGAAAACGATGCTTCGGGCCGCCTCGACGCCAGCCATGATCTTGATCATGTGCCCGATCATGAAATGCACGACGGCGATCGACTGGAGGGCGCGGACTTCAGTCTTGCTGCGGTGCACACGCCCGGCCATGCCTCTAATCATCTATGTTTCGCGCTGCCGCAGGAAAATGCGCTGCTGTCGGGCGATCATGTCATGGCCTGGTCGACGACCATCGTCGCGCCGCCCGACGGCTCCATGCATGACTATATGAAATCGCTGGATAAATTGCGTGCCCGCGACGATGCCGTTTACTGGCCCGGACACGGCGGCCCCGTCCTTGAGCCGCACCGTTATGTGCGGGCACTGGCGCATCATCGCCGCCAGCGCGAGGTGTCCATCCTCAACCGGCTCGCCGCCGGCGATACCGGCATTGCCACCATCGTCGAGAATATTTACGAAGGGCTCGATCCGCGCCTGAAGCCGGCAGCCGCCCTTTCGGTGCTCGCTCATATGGAAGACATGGTCAATCGCGGTGTCGTGGTCTGTGAGGGCCCGGCCACTCTGGTGGCGAATTACCGGAAACCTTGATATGAAACCGTAATACGAATTGGATAGTTGGTGCTGTTGCGCCTATTCATGTCGCGTTCAGGACATTGTGGTCATTTCTTCTCCCTTACGACGCAGCCCGACATGAGTCGGATCGACCGGAAACGGGCCGCGCGGGAGAAGGGACTGCCGCCATGGATCGCGTCGCTCGGCCGGAAGACTGGATCGATGGAAGTTCTCCTCGTCCCGGTCGTGACCGGCAGATTTCTCCCCGTTCGGGCAAACATCCTATGGCCATTGGCGCCGATCAGACATATCGCGTTTCCGACACCATGCTGACTGAGACTTTGCCTTCCCTTGCCGGGCCTTCCGCTGCCGAGCCTTCTCCAGGCGAGCCTTCCCTTGGGTTGCCGCCTTTGGCCGTCCTGCACGGCGATGCACGGCCGGATCTCATTCGCGACGAGTTGCTGGGCGAGATCTTTGCCGCCACCGCGCGCGCGTTTCCGACCCGCCCCTGCATGACGTCGGGCACGCGGGTGCTCAGCTATCGCGAGGTCGATCGCGAAGCCGAGCGGGTGGCGCACGGTCTGCTGCACTACGGCGCCAAGCCGGGCGCTGTCGTTGGCTTGTGGATGGCGCGCGGCATCGATCTTCTGATCGCGCAGATCGCCATCGTGCGCACCGGCGCCGCCTTCCTGCCGTTCGATGCGGATGTGCCGGCGGAGCGGGTTGCCGAATGCCTGGCCGATTGCGGCGCCGCTGCGCTCCTCACCGATAACGCGCGGTTCGAAAAGCTCGGCGCGTTCCAGACCTGCTCCCTGCTGCGCGACAGCGATTTTGCCGACGACGATCACGCCGACCCGGTCGATGCCCGCGCGCTCGGCTGCACGCCCGACCATGCGGCTTATATGATCTATACGTCGGGTTCGACAGGCAAGCCCAAGGGCATCGTCATCTCCCAGCGCAACATCTGCCACTACCTGCGCGCGGCCAACGAGATCTATGGCATTGGCCAGGACGACGTGATGTTCCAGGGCGCTTCGCTCGCCTTCGATCTGTCGATGGAAGAGATCTGGATTCCCTATCTCGCCGGCGCATCGCTGTTCGTCGCCACGCCCGAGATCATGGGCGAGGCCGAGCGTCTGCCGGATGTGATGGAAGCCCACGGCATCACAATTCTCGACACCGTGCCGACCCTGCTCGCCATGCTGCCGCGCGACATCACCACCTTGCGTGTTATCATTCTGGGCGGCGAAGCCTGCCCGCCGGTGATCGCCGAGCGCTGGTGCAAGCCCGGCCGCCATGTCTTCAATTCTTATGGACCGACTGAGACCACCGTCGTCGCCACCGTCGCCGAAGTAAAGCCCGGCGAGGCCGTGACCATCGGCAAGCCGATCCCGAATTATACCTGCTACGTCGTCGGCGATGCGCTCGAACTCCTCGCCTTTGGCGTTGAAGGCGAACTGCTGATCGGCGGCCCCGGTGTCGCCAAGGGCTATCTCAACCGTGACGAACTGACGGCGGAAAAATTCATCGCCAATCCCTTCGCCGGCAGCGGCAGCGATCCGGTGCTCTACCGCTCGGGCGACGCGGTCCTGCTCGACGCCAACAGCGATCTTCTGTTTCGCGGACGCATCGACGATCAGGTGAAGATCCGCGGTTTCCGCGTCGAGCTTGGCGAGATCGAGGCGAAGCTCGCACATATGCCCAACATCGCCCAGGTGACGGTCGTCCTGCGCAACGACGACGGCCTGGATCAACTCGTCGCCTTCATCGTGCCGGAGCATCGCGAGGCGCATGTTGACGCCAAGGCCCTGCGCAAGGAGCTGCAGCGCGTTCTGCCGATCTATATGATCCCGTCTCGCTTCGAGGTCCTGACCGAACTGCCGCGCCTGTCGTCGGGAAAGGCCGATCGCAATCGCCTCAGGAAACTGCAGCTTTCGGTGCAGGAATTCGTGCGCGAGGAGCAGCAGGAACCGGCGACACCGACGCAGGCCAAACTCCTGGCTGCGGCGCAGACGGTTCTGCCGCCGCAGCCGATCGCCTTCGACGCGGATTTCTTCACCGACCTCGGCGGCCATTCGCTGCTGGCGGCGAAATTCGTCTCGGCCGTGCGGCTGACGCCCGACCTTGCCTCGATCACCTTGCAGGATGTCTATGCGGCGCGGACGCTAGAGGCGATCGGCGCCATTCTCGACGAGCGCCTGATCCATGCGGTGGACAGGCCCGATCTCACCTTCACGCCGGCGCCGGCGCTGCGGCGTTATCTCTGCGCGGCTGCCCAGGCCGTCGCCATGCCGTTCATTCTGGCATTGGCGACAGCGCAATGGCTCGGCGTGTTCGTCAGCTACATGCTGCTGACCAGCGTCTCGGCCTCGCTGTTCGATGAAATCACCTCGCTGCTGTTCGTCTATGCCTGCATCAACGTCGCGACGGTGTTTTTCGCGATCGCGGTCAAATGGCTGGTGCTGGGTCGCGCCAAGCCCGGCCGCTATCCGCTGTGGGGCGTCTATTATTATCGCTGGTGGCTGTCGCAGCGTTTTCTCGCCCTGACCCATATGAAGTTCTTCCAGGGCTCGCCGGTGATGCGGCTCTACCTTCTGGCGCTGGGCGCCAAGATCGGCAAAAACGCGTCGGTCGGCGAAGCCGACATCGGCGCACCCGATCTGTTGATCATCGGTGAGGGCGCCAGCATCGGCGGCAAAGTGAAGTTCGCCAACGCGCGCGTCGAGGGCAATGAACTCGTCATCGGTATTATCGACATTGGTGCCGACGCTTATGTTGGCACGTCCTGCGCCATCGAGAATGATACGCAGATCGGCGCTCATTCGGAATTGCGCGACCTGACGTCGGTGATCGCAGGCACGCGCATCGGCGCCGCCGAAATCTGGGACGGCTCGCCGGCCCGCAAGGTCGGCACCGTCGATGTCGCCGCACTGGAAGAGCCCGCCACCGCCAGCAGAGCGCGCAAAGGCATGCTCATGACGGCCTATCTCGCCCTGTTGCTGATCATGCCGCCGCTCGGCCTGTTGCCGATCTTTCCGGCGTTCTGGATCTTCGACCGGATCGACGACTGGATTTCGCTCGGCTCCGGCGACCGCACCATCTATCTGCTGTCGATTCCGTTGATGGCCTGGCCGACGGCCTTCGTCATGGTCATTGTGACTGTCGGGCTGATCGCAATCTTCCGCTGGATCGTTCTGCCGCGCGTGCGAGAGGGCAAATATTCGGTCTATTCCGGCTTCTACCTGCGCAAATGGATCGTCGCGCTGGCCACCGAAATCACACTGGAAACCCTGTCGTCGCTCTACGCCACCATCTACATGCGCACCTGGTATCGTTTGATGGGCGCCAAGATCGGCAAGGACGCGGAGATTTCGACCAATCTGTCCGGCCGTTACGATCTCGTCGAGATCGGCGAGAAATGCTTCATCGCCGACGAAGTAGTACTCGGCGACGAGGATGTCCGGCGCGGCTGGATGTCTCTCTACAAGGTGAAGACCGGCGCGCGCGTGTTCGTCGGCAATGATGCGGTGGTGCCGGTCGGTTCTTCGATCCCGACAGGCGCGCTCATTGGCATCAAGTCGAAACCGCCGGCCAATGACGAGATGGAGGCGGGCGGCACCTGGTTCGGTTCGCCGCCGATCAAGCTGCCGGTGCGCCAGCGCTTCGACACCGGCTCGAACTGGACTTACGAGCCGCCGCGCTGGAAGAAGTTCATGCGCGCCGTGTTCGAGGCCGTGCATATTTCCCTGCCGACCATGTTGTTCATCACCTTCGGCACCTGGGCGGTCGAGGCGCTGGCGCCGCCGCTCTACGCCGGCGAGTGGTTCAACCTGTTCGCGCTGTTCGTGCTCTGCTCGTGCCTGATTTCCTGTGCCATGATGGCCGTCGTGATCGGCATGAAATGGCTGACCATGGGCCGCTACGAACCCGTCACCATGCCGATGTGGTCGTGGTGGGCCATGCGCACCGAGGCGGTGGCCGTCATCTACTGGGGCCTGGGCGCCCGCGTCCTGCTCGACCATATGCGCGGCACGCCGTTCCTGCCCTGGACCTTGCGGTTGCTGGGGGCGAAATTCGGCCAGGGCGTCTTCATGGACTCGACCGACATCACCGAGTTCGACTGCATCAAGGTCGGCGATCATTGTGCCATCAACGCTGGTTCGGCCCTGCAGACCCATCTTTACGAGGACCGGGTGATGAAAGTGGGCCGGGTCGAGCTCGGCACGGGCGTGACCGTGGGCGCCGGCTCGACGGTGCTTTACGATACCTGCGTCAATGATTTCGCCCAACTCGGCCCGCTGACGATCGTCATGAAGGGCGAGACGATTCCCGGTAACACCGCCTGGTGGGGCGCGCCCGCCAACCGCATCGGGTAAGGGTTTCCCCGCAGATTTGACCCGGATCGCAGCGCTGCCTACAACGCGCGCGATCCGGTGAGTGCTCATGTCACATAATACGTTCGGCCATTTATTCCGCGTCACGACCTTTGGCGAGAGCCACGGGCCGCTGATCGGCTGCGTCGTCGACGGCTGCCCGCCGCTGATCGAGCTGACCGAGGCCGACCTGCAGGGCTATCTCGACAAGCGCCGGCCCGGCCAGTCGCGGTTCACCACCCAGCGCCAGGAGCCCGACCAGGTCCGTATCGTGTCCGGCGTCATGAGCCAAGAATCCGGCGGGCGCCAGATCACCACCGGGACGCCGATTGGCCTGCTCATCGACAATGTTGACCAGCGCTCCAAGGATTACGGCGAAATCCGCCAGCAATACCGCCCCGGCCATGCCGATTTCACCTATGACGCCAAATACGGCATCCGCGACTATCGCGGCGGCGGCCGCTCGTCGGCGCGCGAGACGGCGATGCGGGTTGCCGCCGGCGGTATCGCCCGCAAGGTGATCGCCGGCGTCACGGTCCGCGGCGCGCTCGTGCAGATGGGGCCGCACGGCATCGATCGCGCCAATTGGGACTGGAACGAGATCGACAACAACCCGTTCTTCTGCCCCGATGCGAAGGCGGCAGCACTTTGGGAGACCTATCTCGACGGCGTGCGCAAGGCCGGCTCGTCCTGCGGAGCGGTGATCGAGATCGCCGCCGAGGGCGTGCCGCCCGGCTGGGGCGCGCCGATCTATGGCAAGCTCGACGCCGAAATCGCCTCCGCCTTCATGTCGATCAACGCCGTCAAGGGCGTCGAGATCGGCGATGGCATGGCGGCAGCCGCCCTGTCGGGCGAGGAGAACGCCGATGAAATGCGCGCCGGCAATACCGGTCTGCCGCATTTTCTCTCCAACCATGCCGGCGGCATTCTCGGCGGCGTCTCCACCGGCCAGCCGGTGGTGGCACGCTTCGCGGTCAAGCCGACATCCTCTATTCTGACCAACCGCCACTCGGTCGATCGTTTCGGCGCCGAGGTCGAAATCCGTACCAAGGGCCGTCACGATCCGTGCGTCGGCATCAGAGCCGTGCCGGTCGGCGAAGCCATGATGGCCATCGTTCTGGCGGATGCGTTTCTGCGGCACCGCGCGCAAACCGGCGCGCCGGATGCGCGCTGGCCGTTTCCGCGTTCATAGCTGCCCCGAACGGAGCGCTGCCATGTTCGACAAATATCTCTTCGCTCTTGGACGCGGCGTTCGCAGCGTCAGGAAAGCGCTCGACGATGGAACGGTGAAGGAAACCGGTCCGCGCGATGTCACGCCGCAGAGCGAGGCCGTAACGCCGGGAGGCGCGCCGTCGCCGGCCAACGATTTCGCCGCTCTGCCGCCGGCGCGCGCGCCGCTGCGGCTGGCAGACCGGCCGCTGATCATGGGCATCGTCAATGTGACGCCGGATTCGTTTTCCGATGGCGGCCGCTATCTCGAGCACACGAGCGCCATCGCCCATGGCGAGAAGCTGGCGGCCGATGGCGCCGACATTCTCGACATTGGCGGTGAATCGACCCGCCCCGGCGCCGCCGCCGTCAGCGTCGAGGATGAAATGGCGCGGGTGACGCCGGTCATTCGCGCGCTGTCGGCGCACACCAGGCTGCCTGTCTCCATCGATACGATGAAGGCGAAGGTCGCGGCCGCCGCGATCGCGGCCGGCGCGACCGTGGTCAACGACGTCTGGGGCTTCCAGTTCGATCCCGATATTGCTCGCGTCAGCGCCGACGGTAACGTTCACTGCGTTCTGATGCACAACCGCCGGCAGGACGACCCTAGCGTCGACATGTTCGCTGAGGTGAAGGATTTCCTGTCGCGCTCCATCGACATCGCCCTCAAGGCCGGCGTCGCCGATGACCGGATCATCGTCGATCCCGGCATCGGTTTCGGCAAGACGCATTCGCAGAGCTTCGAATTGATCCGGCGGCTGGCTGAACTGAAAGCGGCGCTGGGCTATCCGCTGCTGCTCGGCGTTTCGCGCAAGCGGCTGATCGGCCAGGCGACGACGCGCACGATCGCAGCGGAACGCATCATCGGCTCGGTCTCCGCGGCTGTGTTCGGCGCCTGCAATGGCGCCGACATCGTCCGCGTCCACGACGTCGCCGAACATGCCGAAGCTTTTGGCGTGCTCAACGCAATCCACAATGTGCAACCAGGACGGCCGCGATGAAACTGATGAGCAAGGTGACCGTCGAACAGCTCGAAATGCACGCCTATCATGGCTGGTACGCCCATGAGAAGGAGTTCGGCCAGCCGTTCATGATCGATATCGAATTCGATGTCGATATCGGTCGCGAGGCGGCCAGCGATCAGTTGCAGGACGCGCTCGATTATGTCGGCATTGTCCGCTGCGTCCGCAAACTCTTCGTCGACGCGCATTACAAGCTCGTCGAAGCCGCCGCCGCCGCGCTGGCGCAAGGACTGCTGAGCGAATTCCCGCGAGTCGAGGCCGTGCACCTGCGCATCCGCAAGCTGAAGCCCCCGATCCCCGAACGCATCGGCGCGGTCGGCGTCGATCTGCGCATGGCGCGGACCGATCTGCCGGCAGGCTGACCGATATGGCCCCGGAGGATGCCGTGCTTGCGGCCCTGTCGCTTGGCGGCAATATGGGCGATGTGCCGCAAGCCTTCATCAGCGCACTCTCTGCGCTGGAAGCAGGCGGCGCAAAGGTCGTTGCATGCTCTTCGGTTTGGCGCACGCCGCCGTGGGGCAAGGTCGATCAGCCGGACTTTTTCAACATCGCGGTTTTGGTGCGCACATCGCTCGATGCACGCACTCTGTTGGCGCTCTGCCTCGACATCGAGAAAAGCGCCGGCCGCGTTCGCGTCGAGCGCTACGGTCCGCGCACCCTCGACATCGATATCCTGACCTACGGCGATAAGGTCATCGACGAGCTGGGACTGACCGTTCCGCACCCGCACATGCTGGAGCGCGCCTTCGTGCTGGTGCCGCTGGCGGAAATCGCGCCGGAGATGAAGGTGGGAGACCTCAGCATAGAAGGCGTGTTGAAGAGCCTCGATATAACGGGGCTTGTGATCGACCCGGTGGCCACGAGTCAGGTCGCCACGAGGCCTATCTGATCGTCGCCAAAAATCTGCTGAAAACCCTGACGCCATCTTCCCGCGAAACCGCGACCAATTGGCTGATGATTTTCCTTGGCACCTGAAAGTGCTGATAGTCCTTCAATCTCCAGTTCCCGCCCCATTCGGTGAAGCCATATCTTCGAAAGATCGAGCTCACGCTCTCAGCCATTCCAGGCGCTGCACGCGTGCGATTTAGAAATGCCTGGCCACTGGGCGGACTGACGACGAGTTTCCCCTTGAGAGTCTCGATAGCCGGATTTTGAACCGGGTTCAGATCGATCGCAGCGCCGTAAGCATGCATCGACAATGACGCGGTTCCCGCAACGTTTCTATCGTTGAAACCCGACGTATTGTTTTGCGCGATCGACGCATCGTCGTCGCCGTTAAACTGGTTCATCAATCTCACGCTTTCGATAGGAAAGCGCTGTTTTAAAAGCTCGGCGAAGATATTTGCTACCGGCTCCGCGAGGACATCCAGAACAACGATCTGACCCGCTCGCATTGTTCCGGTAAAATCCACGTAAGAAATGCGGACGATGGCGAGCCGCTCGCAACCCACTGCGGGATGAGAGCTCAGAACATGGTGCCGCACCATCTCCGCGCACTCGCCAGAGGAAATCGCACGGATGTCATTGCGTGGAGCACTGCGCGCCAACCCGGTTGCTATGCACATCGTCAACAATGTAGATAGCGTGAAGAAGATCGGGGCTCTGCTTGTCATCGCCAGATTTGCTTACGGCGCGCCCTTTTCCACCACGCCGATGATCGGCCCCATCGGGCGCCAGCGGT
>JAQGJO010000194.1 GCA_028290595.1 Hyphomicrobiales bacterium
GCCGCGGGATCACCTGAGGAAATTCGCGCCAATCCAGCCGTCATCGAGGCTTATCTCGGAGCCTCCGCATGAGCGCGCCGCTGCTGGACGTCCACAATCTCAAGGTCGCCTACGGCAAGGTCGAGGCGGTCAACGGCGTTTCCTTAAGCGTTCCGCCAGGCGAGATCGTCACCGTGATCGGGGCCAACGGCGCCGGCAAGACGACCCTGCTCAATGCCGTCATGGGCATCCTGCCGTCGACTGGCTCAATCGTTTTCAACGGCGTAGCCAGCGAGCGCCGGCCGGTCGAGCAGCGCGTCGCCGATGGCCTGTGCCTGGTGCCGGAGCGGCGCGAATTGTTCACCACCATGCCGGTCGAGGACAATCTGCTGCTCGGGGGCTTTCTGCGCAAGCCCGCCGATCGCGCCGCGCGGCTCGAGGACGTGTTCACACGCTTTCCGCGTCTCAAGGAACGCCGCCAGCAGATCGCCGGCACGCTTTCGGGCGGCGAACGGCAGATGCTCGCCATGGGCCGAGCGCTGATGTCGGCGCCGCGCCTGCTGATGCTCGATGAGCCGAGCCTCGGTCTGGCGCCGCGCATCGTCGCGGATATTTTCAATATCATCGTCACCCTGCGCGAGGCCGGTGTTTCCATTCTGCTGATCGAACAGAATGCCCGCGCCGCGCTGCGCGTCGCCGATCATGCCTATGTGATGGAGCTGGGCGTGGTGACGATGAGCGGCAAAGCGAGCGATCTCGCCGCCGACCCCAAGGTCGTCGAGACTTATCTGGGACTGGGAGGCCATTGATTGAAAGAATTCTCCGTAGTCTGTCATTCCCGACGCGCCGCAGGCGCGAGCGGGAATCCAGAGGCCAAGGGCTGCAATGAGTCGTTACGTTGCTCTGGATTCCCGCTCTGCGCTTCGCTTGGCGGGAATGACACCGAGGTTGGAGAATTCTAAACAAAAAAGCCGGAGCGTTGCCGCCCCGGCTTCAAGGTTGCGTCTGCATGTTGCACACGCAGTCGCGGGAGGAACAGATTACGGCGCAGGTGCCCAGTCGCCGTTCTTCACCGACAGAAGCACGCGGGCTCGTTCGTCGAGGCCGGCATGATCCGTGGGCGTGAAATTGAAGACGCCCTGCGAGGCGACGATTTCCTTTTCGCTTTCCAGCGCTTTCAGCAGCGCCTCGCGGAACTCCTTGGTGCCTGGCTTGGCGCCGCTCTTCAGCGCGACGGGAACGATACGCTCGAGAATTTTGAAAGCATCATAGGCGTGGGCGCCGAACTGGGTGACGGAATCCTTGCCGTACTTGCCTTCGTACATTTTCACATAGGTCTCGGCTTCCCGCTTCATGCCGGGATCTTTCACCATGTCCGGCACGATGGCAGGGCCCGATGCGAGGATCGCGCCCTCGGCGGCCTTGCCGGCGATGCGGATGAAGTCCTTCGTCACGGCGCCATGGGTCTGATAGATCGGCCCCGTATAGCCGCGATCACGCAGGGCGACCTGCGGCAGCGCCGCGCCCGTCCCCGAAGCGGCGATCAGTACCGCATCCGGCCGCGCCGCCACCAGCTTCAGCGCCTGTCCGGTGACGGAAGTGTCGGCGCGCGAGTAGCGCTCGTCGGCAACGAGCTTCAGACCCATCGGTTCGGCAAGGCGCTTGAACTGGCCGAGCCAGAGATCGCCCCAGGAATCGGAAAATCCGATCACGCCGACGGTGGTGATGCCCTTGCTCTTCATGTGCTTGAAGATGACATCGGCCATCAGCTTGACGTCCTGCGGCATTACGAAGGTGTATTTCATCCGGTCCGGCGGAATGGCGACAGGGCCAAGCGCAAAATGCGGCGTGCCGGTTTCCAGCGCCACCGCGCCGATGGCGTTCGACGGCGGCGTCGTCGACGAACCCATGATCAGGTCGGCCTTGTCGTCGGTGACGAACCGGCGGGCATTCGTCGTCGCCTGCGTCGCGTCGCCCGCATCATCGAGCACGATGACCTTCAGTTTTTCGCCGCCGATTTCCTTCGGCAGCAGCAGTTCGATCATGTTCTTTTCAGGAATGCCCAATGCCGCCGCGGGACCTGTGGTCGACAATGAAATGCCGATCGTGACGTCGGCTTGCGCGGCGCTTGCCAAGCCAACCACTGTGCCGAGCGCCAGAGCCAAGGCCAGTGTGGATATTCCGTACCTGACGTGCATGTTGTTCTCCCTCTCCATGTACTTTGTCTTCGAATTATTTCGGCGCCATCCGCAGCGAACCGTCGAGGCGCACCACCTCGCCATTGAGATAGGCGTTTTCGACCATATGCAGCGCCAGCGCCGCATATTCCTCCGGTGCGCCGAGACGGTGCGGGAAGGGGATGGCGATCACCAGTGAATCCTGGGCTTCCTGCGGCAGTTGCGCCAGCAGCGGCGTCTTGAACAGCCCAGGTGCAATAGCCAGCGCGCGCACGCCGAATTGCGCCAGCTCGCGCGCGATCGGCAAGGTCAGCGCCACGATGCCACCCTTCGACGCTGCATAGGCCGCCTGTCCGATCTGGCCGTCATAGGCGGCGACGGAGGCGGTCGAGATCATCACGCCGCGTTCGCCGGTCTCCAGCGGCTCGAGCTTGGTCATCGCGGTGCCTGCGAGACGCATCATGTTGAACGAGCCGACGAGGTTGACGTTGATGACCTTGCTGAATTCGGCGAGATCATGTGGGCCGCTGCGACCGACCATGCGTCCGGCCACCGCGATACCGGCGCAGTTGACCAGAATGCGCGGCGCGCCGAGATCGCCCGGCAGCGCTGCAAAAAAAGCTTCGGCCTCGGCGGCGCGGGAGACATCGACGCGATAAGCCTTGCCGCCGATCTCGCCTGCGACCTTGTTGCCGCGCTCGAGATCGCGGTCGACGATGGCCACCTTGGCGCCGCTCGCCGCCAAGCGGCGGGCCGTTGCCTCGCCAAGGCCGGATGCGCCGCCCGTGACAACCGCCACCAATCCTTTGGGGTTCATTCTGATCTCCTTGCTGCATGAGGCGTCGTACAAGCTCGCGCCGTCGCCATCCTCATCTCCCTTTTGCGCTATTTCTACTCGTCTTTCAGCCAAGATCGCAGCCAAAGACCGCAGCCAAAGACCTCGGCACATCCCCCGGTATCATCGATAATTGTTATTCAATATAACAATAGGCCGATCGTCAAGCCGGCATCGGCCATGGGCTGGCGTTAAAACCAGCAGATTCTTCCGCTGCCGCGCGAAAAATACGCACCGACAGGGCGTCCCGCCGAAATTTGCGCCCTCCGACCATCTGGCATGCAGGTTGCTGGCTAGTCCTCAATCAAAATTGCGAGGGGCACGTCATGAAACGCAGACATTTCATTTTCACGGGCTGTGCGGCAGCCCTCGGGGTTTTTCTTCTACAGTCCCAGGCCGCCATGGCGGATGCGCTTTCCTCCATCATGGCGCGCAAGACAATCCGCGTGGCCGTGCCGCAGGATTTCCCGCCCTTCGGCAGCGTCGGCACCGACATGGCGCCGCGCGGCTATGACATCGACATGGCCAATCTCATCGCCAGCAAGCTTGGCGTGAAGGCTGAGCTTGTACCCGTCACCAGCGCCAACCGCATTCCCTATCTCCAGACCAATAAGGTTGATCTGGTGATCTCCAGCCTCGGCAAGAATGCCGAGCGCGAGAAGGTCATCGATTTCACCACCGCCTATGCGCCCTTCTTCAACGGCATCTTCGCACCGGCCGATTTCCCTGCCGCGAAGATTGAGGATCTCGCCGGCAAGACCGTCGGCGTCACCCGCGGCGCGGTGGAGGATCTGGAATTGACGAAGATCGCGCCGGCCAGCGCCACCATCAAGCGCTACGAGGACAACAACGGCACAATCTCCGCCTTCCTGTCCGGACAGGTCCAGGTGATCGCGACGGGCAACGTCGTGGCCGCGGCCATTCTCGAAAAGAATCCGCCGAAAAAGCCGACGCTCAAATTCCTCATCAAGGATTCGCCTTGTTTCATCGGCCTCAACAAGAACGAGGCCGCCTTGCTCGGCAAGGTCGATGAGATCATCGCCGCCGCCAAGAAAAGCGGTGAACTCAACGCAATCGCAATGAAGTGGCTCAAGGCCGATCTTCCGACCGATCTCTAGACGATGACCTACCAGTTTAACTTCGGCTGGATCGCGGAATACCTGCCGGTGCTGCTCAGCGGCATCCGCGTCACGATTCAGCTGATCGTGATAGGCGCGGTGTTCGGTGTGGCGCTCGGCATTTTCTGCGCCTGGGCGCGGGCGCTGGGGCCGAAATGGCTGGGCGCCACCGCCGGCGCCTATGTGGAAATGATCCGCAACACGCCGTTCCTGATCCAGCTTTTCTTCATCTTCTTCGGTCTGCCGTCGCTTGGCGTACAGATGGATGAGCTCACGGCGGCCAATCTCGCCATGATCATCAATCTCGGCGCCTATAGCTGCGAGATCATCCGCGCCGGCATTCAGGCGACAGCCAAGGGACAATTTGAGGCCGGCGCCAGCCTGGCCATGTCGCCGTTCCAGACGTTTCGCTATGTCGTCCTGCTGCCGGCTCTCCAGAAGATATGGCCGGCTTTGTCGTCGCAGATCGTCATCGTCATGCTCGGTTCGTCCGTCGTCTCGCAGATCGCCGCCGAAGACCTGACCTTCGCCGCCAATTTCATCCAGTCGCGCAACTTCCGCGCCTTCGAGACCTATATCGCCTCGACCTTGATCTATCTCGTGCTCTCGATCCTGCTGCGCCAAGGGCTGGCATGGATGGGGCGCATGATCTTTCCTCGGAGGCTGGCGCGATGACCGAATTTTCGCTCTGGGATATTCTGCGCAACCTGCTGCTGGCGACGCGCTGGACCATCGTGCTTTCGCTTGTCTCTTTCATCGGCGGCAGCCTGGTCGGCCTCGGGCTTCTGTTTCTGCGCATCGGACACGGCAAGGCCGGACAATGGTTTGCCAAAGGCTATATCGAACTGTTTCAGGGCACGCCGCTGCTGATGCAGCTCTTCCTCGCCTTCTTCGGCCTCGGCCTGTTTGGCATCGACGTACCGGCCTGGCTTGCGGCCGGGCTTGCGCTGATCTTCTGGACGGCGGCTTTCCTCGCCGAAATCTGGCGCGGTTGCGTCGAGTCCATCGCCAAGGGCCAGTGGGAAGCCTCGGCCAGTCTCGGCATGGGTTATCTGCAGCAGATGCGCTACGTCGTTCTGCCGCAGGCTTTCAAGATCGCCATTCCGCCGACCGTCGGTTTCTCGGTTCAGGTCGTGAAGGGAACGGCGCTGACCTCCATCATCGGCTTCGTCGAACTGTCGAAAGCAGGCACCGTGATGACCAATGCAACCTTCCAGCCTTTCGTCGTCTATGGCCTGGTCGCGCTCATCTATTTCGCCCTCTGCTGGCCTCTCTCGAAGAGCAGTCAACTGCTCGAAAGGAAGCTCAATGTCGCTCATCGCAATCACTGAAGTCAAAAAAAGCTTCGGCGACAACGAGGTGCTCAAGGGCATCAATATCGATGTCATGCCAGGCGAGGTCATCGCCATCATCGGCAAGAGCGGCTCGGGCAAAAGCACGCTTCTGCGTTGCATCAACGGGCTGGAGATGATCGACAGCGGCTCGATCATGGTCGCCGGCGCACAGCTTCTCCCCGATGAACTGCATCTGCGCGCCTTGCGTCTCAAGGTCGGGATGATCTTCCAGCAGTTCAATCTGTTTCCGCATCTGACCGTCGGCGGCAATGTCATTTTGTCCCAGACCGTGGTCAAGAAAACACCGAAGGCGGAAGCCGAAGCCATGGCGCGCATGATGCTCGATCGCGTAGGCCTTGGGCACAAGTTCGATGCCTATCCGGAAGAATTGTCCGGTGGCCAGCAGCAGCGCGTCGCCATCGCCCGCGCCCTGGCCATGCAGCCGATCGCCATCCTATGCGACGAAATCACCTCGGCGCTAGATCCCGAACTCGTCAACGAAGTGCTCGCTGTGGTGAAGGAGCTGGCGTCCGAAGGCATGACCTTGCTGATGGTGACCCACGAAATGCGCTTCGCCCGCGACGTCTGCAGCCGCGTCGTCTTCATGCATCAGGGCAGAGTGCACGAGATCGGACCGCCCGGAGAGGTCTTCTCCAATCCACAGACGCCGGAGCTGAAGCAATTCCTCGGCATGATCTGAATTAAGCTGCTATCGCGGCTTGGTCTTCCACGACACCATAGCGACAGCGACGACCACTAGCGCCATGCCGGCGAAGGCGATCGGCCCCAGCGTTTCGTGGAACAGGAAATAGCCCATCAGCGCCGTCGTCGGCGGCACCAGGAAGAACAGGCTCGCCACTTCAGTTGCGGCGCCGCGCCGGATGAGCACGAATAACAGGCTGATCGTGCCAACCGACAGCACGAGGCATAGCCAGGCGATCGAGATGACCAGCTCGGGCGTCCATGTGTGACGAAAGTTTTCCTGCCATGCGAGCGGCAGGATAAGAAGACCGGAAGCGACGAACTGCACCACCGAACCGGTGCGCAAATCCATCCTGCTGCTGAAGCGTTTCTGCCAGAGTGTTCCTATTGTGATGAACACGGCCGACATAAAAGCGAAAAACATGCCCATCGGCGTGCCGAGCCCGAGACCAAGCTTGTTCCAGACCACGAGCGTCGTTCCGGCAAGGCCGATGATGAGACCTACCCATTGCCGTCCGGTTGTGCGTTCGCCAAGAAACGGTGCAGCCAGTACGGCTGTCAGAAGCGGTTGTAATCCCGCCATCAGCGCCGACACGCCGGTCTCGACGCCTGTTGCCAGCGCAGCGAATGTCGCGCCGAGATAGCCGGCGTGAACGAAAATGCCGCCGATGGCGATGGTGAGCAGATCTTCGCGCTTCGGCCACGGTGCCCGCAGGATCAGCGACACGGCGGTAAGAACGGCCGAGACGATGGCGAACCGGTAAAACAGCAAAGTGAACGGCGCTGCTGATCCGAGCCCGAGTTTGCCCGCGATGAAGCCCGTCGACCAGAACAAGACGAACAGCGCCGGCATCGACGCAAACCAGATATCGAGCGCACGCGACGTCGCGGGCTCATCCACCCGTCCGCTGCTCATGCAATCATGCCGCGCGCATCGTCGCTGCGGCCTAGCACGTCGAGCACTTTTGCGACGATGGATTTGGCGTCGAGCCCGGCCGTCGCATACATGCGTTCCGGCTTGTCGTGGTCGAGATAGACGTCGGGCAGGATCATCGAGCGTACTTTCAGCCCGGCGCGGTCAAGCGTGCCATCGTCGGTCAGCGCCTGCAGAACGTGCGAGCCGAAGCCGCCGATCGATCCGTCTTCGATGGTGATCAGCACGTCATGGTTGGCGGCGAGCTGGCGCAGCAGGTCCATGTCGAGCGGCTTGGCGAAGCGCGCGTCGGCAACCGTGGTCGACAGGCCGTAGGCCGCCAGATCTTCCGCCGCCCGCATCGCTTCCGCCAGGCGCGTGCCGAGCGATAACAGCGCGATCTGCGAACCCTGTCGCAGGATGCGGCCCTTGCCGATTTCCAGCACGCTGCCGCGCGCCGGCATTTCGACGCCGACGCCTTCGCCGCGCGGATAGCGGAACGCGATGGGACCGCTGTCGTGCGCCGCCGCGGTGGCGACCATGTGAACGAGTTCGGCCTCATCGGCTGCCGCCATCACCACCATGTTAGGCAGGCAGGCGAGGTAGGCGACATCGAAAGCGCCGGCATGGGTGGGGCCATCGGCGCCCACAAGCCCGGCGCGGTCGAGCGCGAAGCGCACCGGCAGGTTCTGGATCGCCACGTCGTGCACCACCTGATCGTAGCCGCGCTGCAGAAACGTCGAATAGATCGCGCAGAACGGCTTGTAGCCTTCGGTCGCAAGCCCGGCTGCGAAGGTCACCGCATGCTGCTCGGCGATGCCGACATCGAACGTACGGTCCGGAAAAGTCTTGCCGAACAGATCGAGCCCCGTGCCGGATGGCATGGCGGCGGTGATGGCGACGATCTT
>JAQGJO010000225.1 GCA_028290595.1 Hyphomicrobiales bacterium
GGCGTCATTCCCGCCAAGCGAAGCGCAGAACGGGAATCCAGAAGCAACGTGACGACTCAACGCTGTACAATTGGCTCCTGGATTCCCGCTCGCGCCTGCGGCGCGTCGGGAATGACAAAGGCTGCGAAACTTAAACCGTCGTGAACAACTCGTCGATCTTCCACTGACGGTGTATCAGACCCTGCTGCTGCGAATAGTGAATGATCGTTTCCAGGTTGCGGCGATTGGTGCTGTCGAGCCCATAGGGCCAGGCGTCCGGCCCGAAGAGATGCCGCTCTTCTTCCCAATGGCCTTCGAACCAGGCAAGCGGGATGACCCGAACATTGTGCATGCGATGATAGGCCTGCGCCTTGGCCTTCTCGAAAGCCTTGATCAGCACGGCGGCAAGCCACGGGTAGCGATCCATAACGTCCTGGCGCACAGCCGTCACATGCATGATCGGGAACAGCCCGGTCTGTTTAAAATAAGCGAGTTCCCGCTCCATATAATCGGGGAACAGACGCGCGATGCGCGGATCGCGGTTGATGATCGGCTTTGGGGTGCTAGGATGCATCAGCGCGTCGATCTCGCCATTCAGCACCATGGACGTCGCAGTCTTTCCCGCCGGCACATGCTCGATCCTGAGATCGGCGGGATAATCGAACGGCGTGTCTTCTTCCCGTTCCAGCACCCAGATGACGTCGCGGCTGCGCAAGCCATAATGCTCTTCAAGAATGCCGGCGATCCAGACATTGCTCGCCACCTGCAGGTTCGAAACGCCGATGCGGCGGCCCGCCAGATCAGCCGGTGTTTTGATGCCTGCGGCTGTGTTGACGTAAACATTGCCGTGCCGGAATTTGCGGAACAAGAAAACCGGGATGGCGGTGATCGGTATTCCCTGATCGCGCGCCACAAGATAGTTCGTGACGTTCAACTCGCAGACGTCGAACGCGAGCTTCTGCACCATGAGACCATGGCGTTCCGGATTTGACAGTTCCGTGACGAACACCGGCTCAACGCCCTCGATCTCGACAGCGCCGGTCAGCAGCGGCATGGCAATCTCGAAATCGTCGCAGGCAAACGTGAGTTTGATTTTACCTGTCATATCGCTCTTTCATCGCGCGCCCATCCTGCGGGCTATCTGCCTCTCGAATGACCAGATGACCAATTGCTCGTCACCAAAGATCAAGACTTGAAGATCAAGATTTGCGCACAAACTCGAACTGCCTGATTTTGAAGGGCGTGCCGAAATAGGCGATGCGAAAGCTTTCCTGGTCGGGAAATTTTCCAGTCGGCATGTGGCGATAGATATAGTCGACCGGCAGTGGATCGATATCGAAGGGATAGGGATCGATCGCAACACGGCGCACGTCCAGCGGCGTCAATTCCAGCCGGGTCGTGGCGCCTGAATCACTGTAGCTCATGGGCACCGGGTCGAAATATTCCTGCTTCGGCTCACCCGTGCAGAAATAGAGCGACAGCAGATCCCATATCTGAAGCAGGCTAAAATTGGTTTCGAACTGTTGCTTTCCGAAAGAGGCGATCGCCACCTCCTGCTTTGGTTCGTTGCGCAGCAGAAACGCCTCGATCCCTTGCGAGTGCAAACGCGGGCTGACCAGCACAGGATGAGTGATCGTGCCATAGCGGCTGCGCCACAGTCCTGTTCGGTGCCGGCCGATGAGAAGCCCCGCATAAGGATCGATGTCGCTCAGCCAGTCGATGCCAGATTGAAAGGCCTCGAGCTGGACATCGTCGAGCGGAACATGAAAGAACGTCGGCGTCGTTTGCTGCTCGGCATTGTACTGCGGACCGGTGTCGTAGCGATACCAGCCGCAATCGTGAAAGACAGTGCCGCGCACGGTTGATTCGTAAGGCCACGGCCGAGCGAAGCGTTCGTTGCCCCAATGTGCGGCCAGCACGCCCGACAGTTTCGCATGGTCGCTTTGGGTGATCAGGATCAAGGATCCGTCGGACTGCGGGCGCACGATCATCGTTGTTCCTTCCCCGTAAACAATATGGATTGCAATCAAGAAGCATGCCGGAACGCCAGGTCATGAGCGGTTGCCAATCCAGCAGGCCGGGCTGAATGCACCAAATTCAATCATTTGCGTTTCACAAGCTCATAGGTTGGCGCAAAAGCGATTGCGAATCAATGTTCGTTGAACGCCGGTCCTCCGCAACGCAGATATGCGGCTGGCTTCGTCGCCGCCGGTTGCATGGCACGGCTTTTGCCTGAATTCAGGACTTATTCGACGCAAACACGTTTCATGTTCGACACGTTTGAAGCCCAGGAGGCATGGTTGAGAAAGCTGGCACTAGCTGTTGCGGCCGTTACGTTGCTTGCAGCACCTGCGGTTTCCACGCCGTCATGGGCGGCCGAGCTGATGCCGTTGAAGCTTGGCGTTCTGAAGCTGGGCGCGACGGCGAATGTCTGGGCGGCGACGCGCAACGGCATCTTCAAGAAGCACGGCCTGGACGTCACCATCGTTGAAGTGCCGTTGTCGACCCAGGCCGTCTCCGTCCTGCAGTCGAAATCGGTCGATATCATGCTGCAGATTCCAGGCACCATGATGGTCGCCAAGGAGCGCGGCTTCGACATCGCGCTCGTCGGCCAGAATGAAACCGCCGGCACGACGGCGCCGGTCTCGAATGCCATTCTGGTGCCGATAAATTCACCGATCAAGACGATCGCGGATCTGAAGGGAAAACGCGTCGCCACCGCCTCGCCGCGCGGGCAGAGCTTCGCTGCGATGAAGGACCTGTTTGAGAAAAACGGCATCAACGCCAAAGACGTTCAGATGATGGAAGTGCCATTCAGCTCGCAGGCGGATCTGCTGAAAAGCGGCAACGTCGATGCCGTCACCTCCCTCGACCCCTATACGACGCAGATCCTCCAGGCCGGATATGGCCGTCCGCTGTCCTGGTACATGCTTGAAACAGTGCCGGACCAGCCGGTCGGAAGCTGGTGGACGACGCGCCCGTGGGCGCTCGAACACAAGGAACTGATCAAGGCCTTCCAGGCCGCGGTGAAGGAATCGCACGACCTGTTCAATGCCGATGTGGAAGGCTCGAAGAAGCTCGTCGCCGAATATTCGGGGCTGAAGCTGGACCTCGTGCAGCAGATGCCGCCGATCTCCTGGAAATCCACCATCGACACCAAGGTCTGGCAGGATTTTCTGGATATGATGACCCGGCAGGGCGAGCTGACGAAAAGCCACAAGGCCTCAGAATACTTCGAATTCATCGACAGTTCGATTTTGAAATAGCGAACGCCGGCTGCTCTGGGGTGTGTTGAGATTCACATCAGACCGCGCCGAAAATGGCGGTTCTCGAGAACCGGCAGTTCTATTTCTAAGACTTGGCGTACATTCTGTACGTGAGCACCGGAAGCGCAGAGAACCGGCATTTGCAGGCCGGTATCACGCGAATATCAGCATACCTAATTCATCATCAGGCCGACCTTGGCGAGCACTTCGGTCGGCATCTGCAAGGTCTCGCGAACAATGGCGTCCATGTCCTCGCCGGTGGCGCCGTCGACCATCAGATTGCGCTTGTCACAGGTCGCGAGAAACTCGGGGTCGTTGAGCATCGCCTGAAAAGCGGCGCGCAACGCGGCGAGCCGTTCCGGCGGCACGTCCGGGGTGGTGAGAATGGAGCGGCCGATCTCTCCCGTACCGGCTGCGGCGCGAAGCACTTCGCGACCTTCATCCGTCAGCGCCAGTTCGGGCAGCGTTGGCACGTTCGGCAGCAGCCTGTGCCGTTTCAGTTCCGCCGGTTAGAGGATGGTGGCCTCGCCGCGCGCGATCCAGCCCGGCTTGCTGATGAGAATGCCGGGCAGGCCGTAAGCCCCGACGATGTCCACTTCGCCGCGCTCCA
>JAQGJO010000234.1 GCA_028290595.1 Hyphomicrobiales bacterium
ATTGGCCGGCGTCTCAACCCAGACGATTTTCGTCGGTGCTTGCGACAGCGCCTGTTCAAGCGCGCGGTGATCGCACATGTCGACAAGCTGCACGTCGAGACCCCAGCGCGTGGCTTCCACCGTCAGCCATTTGCGCAGCGCCCAATACATCACGGTCGGCGCGATGATCCTGTCGCCCGGCTGCAGTGACAGGAACACGGCGAGCGCCGCCGACATGCCCGATGAAAACACGCAGGCTTCCGTGCCGCATTCGAGCGCGCAGATGATGTCTTCGGCGTCGCGCACGGTGGCGTTGTCGGAGCGGCCATAGGAATAGCCGCTGCTGTAACCATTGTCGGGATCGCGTTCGAACGTGGTCGTCACATGCAGCGGCCGCACGATCGCCTTCGTCGCCGCATCGATACGCCCCAGCGCCTGCGCCGCAAGCGTTCTTCTGCTGGGTTGAAGCAGAGGTTCTTCACTCATCTTGCTGACCTGTATAACTAGCCGCGGTTGCCGAACCGCACCAGCACATCCTGCGCGTCGCGCGGCGGCGACGCCAGCCGCGTCTTGAACGCCAGCACCGCTCCCGCACCGACCCGCGCCTCCGGCGGCGCCGCCGACCATGTGTAGATTTCCCGTCCCGACGGATCGCGCAGTGACAGCCGCAGGTCGCCGAGCTTCGAGGGCGCATTGCGCAGATTGGCGATCTGGCCTTCGACGACAAGATAGCTCTGGCCCTGGTCCTCGAGCAATGTCGAGCGAATGTCGCGGATTTCCAGCCCGCGCGCATTCGCCGGAATGCCGAGCGCCGCATAAAGCGGCGCGGTCGCCGGCAGCATGTTGGCAATGTGAACTCGCCCGGCAATCGCCAGGCTGCAGACCACGGTCAACCCGACGACTGAAAGAACGGGGGCGAAACGACGCAGGCGTCCGCTTTGCCTGGCTGCGGCTGCGTCATCTATTTTCGATTTCGGTTCGCGCAACTTGCCTTGCGGCGCTCGCGGCCGATTCTGGTGAGACACCGCCGGCTCTTGCGAAGCATGACGGTCAAGCGCCGCCAGGGCGCTCACAGGGATAGGCGCCGCCGGCGCGCGCGGAACGAAGGATTCCTCCTCCAGAATAAGCACATCGAAGGACGACAGCTCGCGCCTGTATGGCTCATCAGGCGCAAATGCCGATTCTAACGCGGGCTCGATGCGATGCACGTCTTCAATCGCTGTTTGCAACCCTTCAGGAGCTGCCTGTCTGGTTTGGTCGTTGCCGAAAATCGAATACATTGGACCTGGTTCGCTTTGTGCGGGATCCCTGGTCAGGGACGTTGTCATCATCTGAACTTATGGTTAATTCGCTTTAAAGATTCGCCGTAGAAACTGGCAGAAATGCTCGGGCTGATACGGCATCTGGCGCCCATGCCGTGCGATTTGGCAGAAACTATTGGGTTGGCACTTGTGGTTTGCGCGTTGGGCAAGCGAGGTTTTGATTGGTCCGCTTTGAGAATGTCGGTCTGCGCTACGGCATGGGAACGGAAGTTCTCAGGGACATCAGCTTTGCCGTCGAGCCGCAATCGTTTCAGTTCCTCACCGGACCGTCCGGCGCCGGCAAGACCACCTTGCTGCGGCTGATTCTCATGTCGCTGCGCCCGACGCGCGGTTTCATCTCCTTGTTCGGACAAGATGTTTCGCTGATGGGCAAGGATGAGATTTCGGCCATCCGCCGCAGAGTCGGCGTCGTGTTCCAGGATTTTCGACTGCTCGATCATCTCACCACCTATGAGAATGTCGCGCTGCCGCTGTTCGTCCAGGGTCAGGAGGATCGCACCTACCGGCCGCAGGTCATCGAACTGCTGCGCTGGGTCGGCCTCGGCGATCATATTCACGCCTATCCGCCGGTGCTGTCGGGCGGCGAAAAGCAGCGCGCCGCCATCGCCAGGGCGCTCATCGTCCAGCCCGAACTGCTGCTTGCCGACGAGCCGACTGGCAACGTCGATCCCACGCTGGCGCGCCGGCTGCTGCGGCTGTTCATGGAACTCAACAAATCCGGCACGTCGGTGATCATCGCCACCCACGATCTTGCCCTGATGGACCAGTTCGACAGCGCCAAACGCTTCGTTCTGGGGGAAGGGCGGCTGCATATCTATGACTAGCGCCGATCAGGACACCGATTTCGAGCCCGAAGAGGACCAGCCGGCCAAAGCCAGCGCCGGATCGCAGTTCGCACGCAAGGCACAGCAGCTCGTGCAGTCGCGCCTGCCCCTCATTCCAGACGACACCACCGCCAGCCGCGCGCTGGTGACCGTGATCGCCATCATGACCTTTCTGGCGACCTTGACCGGCGGCGGCGCCGTACTTGTTTACGACGCCTCGAAGGGCTGGGATTCGTCGATCTCCCAGGAGATGACGATCCAGGTCAAACCGGTACTCGGCCGCGATGTCGAGGCCGATGTCCGCAAATCCGCCGAACTCGCCAGAAGCATGCCCGGCTTTTCCGAAATCCGCGCCTTCACCAATGACGAATCGACCAAATTGCTGGAACCCTGGCTCGGCTCCGGTCTCGACCTGACCGGCCTGCCAATCCCCCGGCTGATCGTGCTCAAACTTTCCGGCAGCCCGCGCCCCAACCTCGAGGAACTGCGCCGGCAATTGCGCCAGCAGGTGCCAAGCGCCGTCCTCGACGATCACCGGCTCTGGCTTGAACGGCTCGGCACCATGTCACGCGCGCTGGTGCTGATCGCGCTGGTGGTGCTGGGCCTGGTGCTCACCGCCATGGCGCTGGCCGTGGCCTTCGCCACGCAAGGAGCCATGGCCGGCAGCCGCGAAATCGTCGATGTGCTGCATTTTGTCGGCGCCGAGGACCGCTTCATTGCCAAAGAATTCCAGCGTCATTTCCTCAAGCTCGGGCTCAAGGGCGGGCTTATCGGCGGCGGCGCCGCGCTGATCGTGTTTTTCCTTGCCGGCGTCGTCACCTCCTGGTGGGTGACGAGCCTGGAGGGCAATCAGGTCGAGGCGCTGTTCGGCAATTTTGCTCTCGGATCGGCGGGATATGTGACGATTATCGTCATCACCTGCGGCATAGCAGCGCTGACGGCGCTGATGTCCCGGTCGGTCGTGCTGCACCGCCTGCGCAGGATCAATTGATCCTTCAATTGATCACGACAGCGCACAACTGCTAGACATCTGCCGTCTTGCCGCACAGGCGCCCCCAATCTGTGAAGCCTCATGCTCTATGTCCGGTCGCTTGTTTTCAACATCCTGTTTTATCTGAATCTCATTCTCCTGATGATCTTCGGCCTGCCGGTGCTGCTGACGAACCGGAAGGGCGTGTTCTGGTTGTGCGCGACCTGGGGTAAAACCTCGCTGTGGCTGCTCGACAAGATCTGCAATCTCAAGAGCGAATTCCGCGGCCTCGAGAACATTCCCGAAGGCGCTGTCATCATCGCGCCCAAACATCAGTCGATCTGGGAAACCTTCGCGCTGGAAATGTTCTTCAAGGATTACACCATCATCCTGAAGCGTGAACTGACCCTGGTGCCGCTGTTCGGCTGGTATCTCTGGCGCGCCGATCTCATCGCCATCAACCGCACCAACGGCCGATCGGCGCTCGACCAGATCATCGAACGCACCAAGATGCTGCGGGCACAGGGCCGCCAGCTGTTTTTCTTTCCAGAAGGAACCCGCCGGCCGGCCGGCGCGCCGCCGAAATACAAGATCGGCGTCGCTCAGGTCTATGCCGAGAGCGGCATGTCGTGTCTGCCCGTCGCCATGAACTCAGGGCTGTTCTGGCCGCGCCGCAGTTTCGTGCGCCGCCCCGGCACGATCGTCGTCGAATTTCTGCCGGTCATTCCGCCGGGCCTTCCCAAGGACGAGTTCTTCGCCCTGCTGCAGACCACCATCGAGAGCCATTCCAACCGGCTGATGGCGGAAGCCATCGCCAAGGACCCCTCGCTCGCCGACCATCTCGAGCAGCCCTTGCCGGCGGCGAAATAATTCAAGCCTGTTGCAAACTCTCGATCAGCCACTTCAGCGTCTTGTCGGCGACGCCGATGCTGCGCAGATGATCGTAGGTATTGATGATATAGGCCGGGTTGTCGCCCGACATGCCCTTGCCCTGGCGCACCAGCCGCAGCAGGTCTTCACGCTCCAGCCGGCCGGCATATTGATGATGCCGGCGGTCGGCGACATAGGTCACGGCCACAACATCGTCGCCGCCGGCCAGTTTCGCCTTCAGCAGGATTTCCAGATAGATCGACGTCACCTGCTCGC
>JAQGJO010000242.1 GCA_028290595.1 Hyphomicrobiales bacterium
CGCCCAATCCATGGTCGCTTTGGCTCAGCGCCGTGGCGCTCGCGGTGTTCATGGCGGTCTACGGCTTTTTAATTCCGCCGCTGATTTTCGGCACGTATCTGTGGGGGATGCTGACGTTCCTGCGCGCCCATTGGAACGAGGCGTTCTCGGCCTTGCGCATCCAAGACTACAAGGGCTTCCTGCGCCTGCATATCGATGGCGATGGCGTGCTGACAATTTATCCTGTCGGCGTCGCGCGCACGCCGAGAACCGACGGCGGTGCTCTGGAACCGGCGCTCATCGAAGCGCCGATCAGGCTCACGCCGATGCGGATGAAAGAGATGCGCGATTAGTCGTTACGGCTGTCCCGTTTTAATGGGGTCAGAGAAAAGCCCCCACAGAAGCCCTCATCCTGAGGAGGCGCGTAGCGCCGTCTCGAAGGACGGGGGCGACAAGCGAGCTGTGGGTGACAGCGAGAGACCATCAAGCCTGTAGAGCTGTGCAATCTCTGCGGCGTGACGCCCCCGTCCTTCGAGACGCAACGCTGCGCGTTGCTCCTCAGGATGAGGGCTTCTGGTACCGTGCTTACTCGCCGCCCGGCTTGATCGGCGGCTGGAAGGCAAGGCCTGTGTCCCAGGGGAAAAAGATCCAGGTGTCCTGCGACACCTCGGTGATGAACGTATCGACCATCGGCCGGCCCTGGGGCTTGGCATAGACGGTGGCGAAATGCGCCGCCGGCAGCATATCGCGCACCAGTCGTGCTGTCGCGCCGGTGTCGACGAGATCGTCGACGACGAGCACGCGCTTGCCTTTTGCATCGCCGGCAACTTCCTTGGCGATGCCTTTCAAGACCTGCAGCGCGCCCTGCTTGTTGTCGTGACCGTAGCTTGAAATGCAGACGGTCTCGATGATGCGGATGCCGAGTTCGCGTGCCACGATCGCCGCCGGCACGAGGCCGCCGCGGGTGACGCAGACGACGGCGTCGAACGGGCCTTCGCCATGCAGCCGCCAGGCGAGTGCGCGGCAGTCGCGGTGGAACTGGTCCCAGGAGACCGGAAATGCTTTTTGCTGCTCACTCATCGTGTCGTTCCAAATTAAGCGCCGCGCCAATTAAACGCCGCGTTCGGCCTTCAGTTTTTCGATCAATGCCAGGACTTCGGCAACTGCGTCAGCCAGCATGTCGGCATCCTTGCAGCGCACGACGATCTGATTGTTGAAGCCGCCGCCCGATGTGTTGAAATGCGGATAGGAGCCGATCGAGGTCTGCGGATAACGCTTCTGGATCTCGCCGAGGCCGGCGGCGTAAGCGCCTTCCGGCAAACCAGCCTCGACCGTCTGCGACAGCATTTTGGCGCCAGTCTCGAGCGTCGGCGCGACGGCGTCGAGCATGGCCTGCATGATGCGCGGCACGCCGGCCATGACCATGACATTGCCGAGCTTGAAGCCGGGCGCGGCGGAGATCTGGTTGACGATCAGGTCGGCGCCCTGAGGGATCCGGCACATGCGCAGGCGCGCCTCGTTGAGGTCCTCGCGCTTCAGCCGCGTCAGCAGCAGCTCGACGGCCCGTTCGTCCACATCGATCGGCACGCCGAAGGCCTTGGCGACGCTGTCGGCGGTGATGTCGTCATGGGTCGGCCCGATGCCGCCGGTGGTGAAGACGTATGTATAGCGATGGCGCAGCGCGTTGAGCGCCGTGACGATCTCGTCTTCCTCGTCCGGCACGATGCGGACTTCCTTCAGGTCGACGCCGATATTGGTCATGTAATCGGCGATATAGCCGATATTGGCGTCTTTGGTGCGGCCTGAGAGGATTTCGTCGCCGATCACCAGAATGGCGGCGGTAATGCTTTTCTGCGGTACGGACATAAGGTGCCTCCCCGCCCAGCTTTAAGGACGCAATACGCCGGAAGGCAAGAGGCAAAAAAAGGCGGCCCACCGCCATAATCCGGGCTCAAAACGGCAATGGCCCGGCGTTTCCGCCGGGCCCTCCGATCAATCTTGAATGCTTAGAGGACGACAACCTGGGAGCCGACCGCGACGTGGCTGTACAGATCGGCCACATCTTCGTTCATCATCCGGATGCAGCCGGAGGACACTGCCGTGCCGATCGACCAGGGCTCGTTGGTGCCATGGATGCGGTACATCAGGTCGCGGCCGCCGGCGTAGAGGTACATGGCGCGGGCGCCAAGCGGGTTGTCGATGCCGCCAGCCATGAACTTCGGCAGGTCGGGGCGGCGCTTCAGCATGGCGGCCGGGGGCGTCCACGACGGCCATTCCGCCTTGCGGCCGACATGGGCGGCGCCCTTCCATTCGAAGCCCGGACGGCCGACGCCGATGCCGTAGCGCAGCGCCCGGCCATCGGCCAGCGACAGGTAGAGGTAGCGGTTCTTGGTATCGACGGTGATGGTGCCGGCGCGGGCGCCGGTCGGGTCGGCGACGACTTCGCGGGTCGTCTTCGGCGACTGCCGGCCGAGCGTCATCTGCTCGCCCAGAGCTGCGACCTGAACCCGGGTGTCGTTACGGAAGAAAGAGGCCGAGGTGTCTTCCTGCGCGAAGGCGGGAACGGCCAGGGTGGCGACGGTGACGAAAGCTGCGAAGATGGTGCGAATGTTGAACATTGGTGTGCTCCCCGAATGAATGTGCAAGAGAACCTTGCGATGACCGTTCATTCGCATGGGGGGCTTGGGGCGGATGTGCGCTCCGGCACAGGAGTGAAATTTTCCCGCCGCGTCATGCCTGCACTTGTTGCGGGCACCCACGCCACGGTGCGCTGGCGCGTTTCAGGACAGGCACTTTCTGTGTTCTGGAGCAGGAATGCAGCTACACCGCGTGGGTGCCCGCAACAAGTGCGGGCATGACGGAAAGGTTGCGGCGTGACGCTGTCTAGACGCGCTGCTCGGTGCGCATTTCGGCCAGCAATTGCTCGGTCGCAGCGCCGCCGGTCTTCTCGATATCATCCTGATATTTAAGCAGAACGCCAAGCGTGTCGTTGACGATCCGGGGATCGAGCGCCACCGCGTCGAGCTCCGACAGGGCGCTCGCCCAGTCGAGCGTTTCGGCGACGCCCGGCTGTTTGAACAGGTCCTGCTTACGCAGATGCTGCACGAAGGCGACGATTTCCTTGGTCAGCTTCGCCGGCGCCTGCGGCACTTTCGTGCGCACGATTTTCAGCTCACGCTCGGCATCGGGATAGCCGACCCAGTGATAGAGGCAGCGGCGCTTCAGGGCGTCGTGAATTTCGCGCGTCCGGTTCGACGTCACGATGACGATGGGCGGCTGTTCCGCCTTGATCGTGCCGAGTTCAGGAATGGTGATCTGAAAGTCCGACAGGACTTCGAGCAGGAAGGCTTCGAACGCCTCGTCGGTGCGGTCGAGTTCGTCGATCAGCAGCACCGGCGGGCCTTCGGGCGCCGGTTCCAGCGCCTGCAGCAGCGGCCGCTTGACGAGATAGCGTTCCGAGAAAACATCGCCTTCGAGGCGCGTGCGGTCGGTCTCGCCGGCCGCTTCCGCCAGCCGGATCGCCATCATCTGCGCGGCATAATTCCACTCGTAGACGGCCGAGGAAATGTCGAGCCCCTCGTAGCATTGCAACCGAAGGAGCCGGCGGCCGAGCGACGACGCAAGCACCTTGGCGATCTCGGTCTTGCCGACGCCGGCCTCGCCTTCCAGAAACAGCGGCCGACCCATTTTGAGCGCCAGGTAAAGCACGGTCGCCAGCGACCGGTCGGCCACATAGTCGCCCTGCGACAGGAGGGAAATCGTATCGTCGATCGAAGCGGGCAGGTCGCGGGGCAAGGGGGACCTCGTTGAGACGCGGATGGGCTCCGCACCTCAACGTCCTAGCGGACGGTAAGGTGCATGGTCCAGCCCGGATGTGAGGCGATGTGGTTTGCCGGCGCCGCTGGCCTCGGCCCCTCG
>JAQGJO010000255.1 GCA_028290595.1 Hyphomicrobiales bacterium
CATTTCTGCGTGCCGCTGACATCGCGGGTACGTGACACGCTGACCATTAACACGATGAAGCGCTGGCCGCGGCTCGGCTGGGAGCTGTTGCGTTATGTCTTCGCAGGCACCGGCGCGTTGACCTTCGGCGCCACGACGGCTTCCGTATTCTGCCGTTCGCGTCCCGACGTGGCGGACCCGGATCTGCAACTGCTGTTCTTTCCAGGCAGCTTTCAGGCCGTCAACGTGCGTGAGTTCGAACGCGAGCCCGGTGTACGCATCTCGGCCTCCCTGGCGCGACCCCATAGCCGCGGCGAGATCATGGCGCGCTCGCCCGATCCGGCGCAGCCGCCGGCGATCCAGCCGAACTATCTCGCCGATGCCAACGATCTCGCCGTGCTGATCGCAGGCTTGCGCATCAGCCGCGATATTCTTTCTAATGCCGGTATGGCATCGAGAATCGTCAGCGAAGTGGCGCCGGGTCCGCAGGCGCAGTCGGATGAGGAGATCGCCCATCACATCCGCGCCACCGGCACCACCATTCATCACCTGGCGGGAACCTGCGCCATGGGAGAAACGGCGCATGCCGTCGTCGATTCGCGTCTGCGTCTGCGCGGCTTCGAAGGGCTGCGCGTTGTCGACGCTTCCATCATGCCGCAGGTCACGACCGGCAATATCAATGCGCCGACGATCATGATCGGCGCCAAGGCCGCGGCGATGATCCTCGAGGATGCGCGCTCGACTTAAGCCGCCGCGCGTTCACTTCAGCGCTTCGTCGCCGAAGCCTTTCCATGTCATCGGACCGCTTGCCTGCTGCAGAGCGGCTTCCCATGCCGCCGCGGGCTCCCATTTCAGGCCGACATAGCGCCGGCCGGCGACGCCATTGGACGCATCGGATGCAAGCCAGAGGAGCGGCGCGTTCATCACTTCGGGCTCGACCCATTTTCTGCCTGGATTCTTCTCCACATGCATCGGAAACGCGACCGGCCCGCCGGGATTGAGCGTGTTCGCCGTCACGCCGGTATTGGCGAGTTGAAGGTCCAGCGCCGCCGTATAGGCTTCAAGCGCGGCCTTGGTCGATCCATAAGGAAAGATTGTCTGCATGGTGTCGTAACTGCAGGTGACATTGATCACGCGGCCCCAACCTTGTTCGATCATGCGCGGGAGGACCAGACTGCTCAGCGCATGCGGCCCGAGTGTATTGATCTCAAAGAAGCGCCGCACCGAGGCCAGGTCCAATTCCCACGGCTTCGGCCGCAGCTTGGGATCCGGCCATGCAGCAAAGGCCGTGAAGGCTGCATTGTTGACCAGCATGTCGATGCGGCCAAAGGCATGCAGCGCAGCTTCGACAATGGCCTGCGGCCCGGAAGAAGAGGTGACGTCGGCAGCACAGCCCGCCACGTTCTTGTTCTGCGCGGCGTTGGCCTCGACAAGCCGTCGCAAAGGCGCTTCGTCGAGATCCGTGACCAGCACGCGATGACCTGCGTGCAGCAAAGCAAGCGCCATGGCATTGCCCAGCACGCCCGCAGCTCCAGTCAATATAACAACTCGGCTGTCTGCCATAACCTCTCCCTATGCCATCCTGGCATCTCGATATTTTGTTACGCGCCGGCGCAACGTCCGTCCAGCAGCCTTACCGGCTCAGGCTCGTTGGCTCAGCCTTGCTTCTCGATATTGGCGATCTTCACATACTCGCCCCAATCCTTGATCTGCTCGCGCATAAACGCTTGCCCTTGATCCGGCGTCTGGATCCATGGATCGCTGCCGATACTGCTCAGGAATTTCTTGCCGTCCTCGCTTGCAACCACATCGTTGAGCATCTTGCCGAGTTGATCGACGATCGGCCGCGGCGTGGCGCTCGGCACGAGGCCGGCCCACCAGCCGATCACGTTCACCGGATAACCGAGTTCGGTCATGGTCGGGTAGTCCGGCGCCGCCTGCAGGCGTTGTGGCGTGCTGACGGCAAGGATGCGCATCCGGCCCTGTTGTTGCTGCGCGATCGCGAACACATTGTCGGCGATGACGAAGTCGATTTTGCCGCTGGCGAGATCGTTGACGTAGTCGGCGCTGGCGCGATAGGAGATTTCGACGGCCTGAAGGCCGGCCTTCTCCTTGTAGAGCGCACCGACAACCTTGACGGCGCCGCCGGCGGCGAAACCATAGCTCGCCTTGTCGCCCTTCTCCTTCATCGCGGCGGTGAGCTCTGCGATCGATTTATAGGGCGAGTCACCACGCACGGTGATCATGTAAGGCGCTTTGTTGATCGTGCCGAAAACCTGCAGTGCATTGGCGAGGTCGACGGTCGGCGTCTTCAGCAGGTGCTGGTTCGCCGCGAGCACGCCGGCGCTGGTGACATAGAGCGTGTGCCCGTCGGGCTTCGAGCGCGCGACATATTCCGTGGCGATATTGCTGAGCGCGCCAACCTTGTTTTCGACAAGGACGTTTCGGCCGAGCATTGGCCGCATTTTCTCGGCAAAGAAGCGAACCGTCAGGTCTGCCCCGGAGCCGGCGGCAAAGCCACAGATGAAGAGCACATCGCGAGTTGCGAACGACTGCGCTCTTGCGCCTGATGTGCCGACGAGATCGGCGCCGAGAGCTGCCGTAAGGCCGGTGTTGAAAGTCCGTCTTGAAATCTTATTCACGTCATCCTCCCCTGAATTCTGTGAATCTTGCGCCACAGGCTCTCACGCGGTCCGTGCCTGCTTCCACATCGGCTCGCGCAGCCCGAGC
>JAQGJO010000263.1 GCA_028290595.1 Hyphomicrobiales bacterium
CCAAAAAGTAATTTCCGCGTGATCCCTCCTCTCGCTAGTCTGTCTCATAGCGTGATCCCAGGGAGGGAGTGAATGCCAATTCGGATAACCGGCGCCGCCAGGCGCATAGAGATCGCGCGTTTCGGCCCGAAGTGCTTCGGCGCCGCCGTTGGCGCGCTGCTGATCTCCGCCCTGGCGATCAAGGCCGCCCCCGCGCAGCCATCGGCCGCCGAGTTTTACAAGGGAAAGACCGTGCAGTTCGGCGTCGGCTATCCGCCAAGCGGCGGCTTCGACCTGTATACGCGCACCGCGGCCCGCTACATGGGCAAATATATCCCCGGCAATCCGACGGTCATCGTCGTTAACATGCCCGGCGCGTCGAGTTTCAACTACGTGCGCTATATTCACGATATAGCGACAAAGGACGGCACCCAGTTCGGTATGTTCGATCGCGGTCTCATCGCGAAATCAATTCTCGACCCGAAAACCATCAATGTCGATTTCCGCGATTTCAGCTGGATCGGCAGCATGAACAGCGAACTCGGCGTCTGCGTTCTCTGGAACACCAAGAACATCAAGTCGTTCGCCGATATCATGAAATATCCGGGCGATGTCATCCTCGCCGGCACGTCGAAGAACGGCGGCGGTTACGTCTATTCGGCGATCCTGCAGCGCATGTCGCCGCGCAACATTAAGCAGGTGTTCGGCTATACCGCCACCGGCCCTATGCTGGTCGCAGCCGAGAGCGGCGAGGTCGACGGCACCTGCACGATCTACAGCAGTCTGGCCACCCAGTATCCCGACATGCTTCGCGATAAGAAGCTCAATGTCGTGGTGCAGTACGCGGAGAAACGCCACCCCGATCTCCCAGATGTCGCGACCGCCTACGAGATCGCCAGGTCGGACAATGAGAAGAAAGTGATCACCTTCCTGACGGCGGCCGAGGCGATCGGCCGCCCGGTCATCGCGCCGATCGGCATTCCCGCCGACCGCCGCGACGCGCTGCGGAAAGCCTTCCTCGACACGCTGAACGACCCCGAATTCCGCGCTTTCGCCGAGAAGGCCAAGATGGATATCGACCCGGTCAGCGGCGATGCCGCCGCCAAAATCATCGCCGATATCGCGGCAACGCCGCCGGAAGCGGTGGATCTCGCCCGCAAGCTGCTGGAATGAGGACGTTACACGAGCTGCCAAAACTGGGTTGACGCGGCAATCCCTTCGGCCATAGACAGTCGCGGCGTATGGAAGGGTGGCCGAGTGGTTTAAGGCAGCGGTCTTGAAAACCGCCGTAGGTGCAAGCCTACCGTGAGTTCGAATCTCACCTCTTCCGCCAATCAAATCATCTAATTATTTGAAATAACAAATATTTTTTTAGCGCGTCGCCTTGATCCGCAGTTCGGTCCACAGTTTCGCGCCGATCCGACGCTTGGTGAGGAGCCTGCGAACACGTAATCACCTCGCTGCCGTGAAGCTTGCGACGAGTTCAATGTACGGGCTTGCAGTACACCGTTGTCAGATCTGGAGAGCCGGTTTTCTCGGACACGAAGCAGGCAAAGCCGACGTTCCTTTTTGAAGGAACAGCCCGGGGCCGATCTGGCTCGGGATCGCGGCGCTGACGACATAACCTTGCGCCAGCAGACTTTCGACTGTGATCGCGTCAGCTGCCATCGCAGCCGAGCCGGCGCCAAGCGCAATTGCTATCCCGATCGACGTCCAAGATTTGCGTAGGCTCTCAACTTCCCATCCCCTTCGAAAAACCACCGCCATTCAGATATTGGGCACTGCCTCTCGCTGCGCTTCCAATCCAAGCCCAGACTTATTTGTCTGTCAGTCGAAACGCGCAAGTACGAGATGTACAGTCCGTTGCTGGGGCGCAAGTTGCGTCACCCATCTAAGGTTTGCGCTGCATCAGGCCATCTGGCGATCAGTTTGATGAATCCCATAGCCTAGACCTTGGCAAGACAGGTAAACTGTTCTAGTTGCAAATCCGGCGGCTCGCCTAGACGCAGGGTTTAGCACGGCGCATGAACAAAGGTGGGGGCAAGGTGGAAACGCCCGTATCCGCGACGAACCAGGCCAATCGAAGCATTTTCGATATCGGCATTCACGATCGGCTTCGTTTCGATCAGCTAGCCGTGCTCGCGTTCCAGAACATTTTCGGAATGACCGGCATCTTCGTTTTTCCGGGCATTTTCGGCCGCGCGTTTCAAATGCCAGTCGATCAGATCGCCTATCTGTACGGCATGACCTTCCTGGTGTCAGGCCTGATCACCGCGTTCCAGTCTGTCGTCTTCCTGCGGCTTCCGATCGTGCACGGTCCGTTTGTGGGAAGCTTTATCGGCCTTCTCGTCCTCGGCCACGCGCCAGGTATGGGTCTGGCCGTCGGCTTCGGATCGTTTTTCATCGCTTCGATCATCTGGGCGCTGCTGTCGATCCCGATCAAAGGGCTGAGTTTCATTGCGCTGTTCGGACGCCTGTTTCAGACGCCGATCATCAGCGGCGTCATGGTCATCCTGCTGATGATCCAAATCGCCGTCGTCTCGGTGCCGAGCTGGATCGGCCAGCCGCAAAATCCGGGCTTCTTTTGGATCAATCTCCTCGCCGGTTTCGTCGGGCTTGTCGTTTTCGTTGTCATGACCCTTTCGGGGAACGTCTGGATGCGGCGCGGCGCGATCTTGTCCGCTTTGATCGCAGGCACGCTCGCCTACAGCGTCTTCATCCCGATTTCGCTGGCGCCGGTCGCCGCGGCGCCCTGGCTCGTGGAGCCGCGTATCTTTCCGTTCGGATTCGCCTATCGCTGGGATGCGGTGATTTTGTTTCTCGCCGTTCTCGTTCCCACAAGCATCACGACCATGGCGCTCTATCAGGTCGTCGCCGACTGGGGAGCTGAACCGCTGACGCCCTTACGGATGTCGGAGGGATGTTTCAGCGCGGCGCTCGGCGCGGCGTTGGCCGCCGTTTTGGGCGCATTCAGTACGACCGTCTACCCCGACAATATGGGCATGTTGCGCTCGACGCGCGTCGGCTCGCGCTACGCCACCTTCGCCGCCGGCATTTTGCTGGTGCTGCTCGGCTGTTGCACGAAGTTCGACATTCTGCTCGTCCTCGTCCCTGTGGTCGTGCTGGCGGGCGTCGGCACGCTCCTGTTCGGCATCGTGATGGCGCATGGCGTTCAGATGCTCGCAGGCGGCGTCGACTGGAACGAGCGCACGATGATTATCATCGGCGGTGCGCTCATGGTCGGTCTCGGCGGCCTTCTCGTCGATCCCGAAACGGCCAAAGCGCTTCCGCTCATGATTCAATTGATGCTGAAACAATCGGCTATCACCGGCGGGATCACCCTGCTCGTGCTCTACGCCCTGCTCGGCCGCAAGCGCGCGCCGGCGTAGCCTGTCCTGCGCAAAGCTGGGCGCCAACCTCCGCGCGCGCACGCGCGTATCTCTCCGAAATGTCGCCCAGCGCGCATTATCTCGCGGTCGACCTGGCGCGCGACCGCGATGTGCATCACGTCGATACCGGCTATAACGTGATCGGGATGACGAAAGGGGAAAGCTCATGTGGATCACGATGGGAACGATCGCGGCTGTGGCGCTGGGAATCGGCATTTATCTGGCGGTCGGGGCGATGCGGAACGGCGCGACGTTCCTTGAGGTGCTGCCGCCCGTTTCGCTGCTCGTATTCGGCATCGCGCTCGCCGCCGGGCTGCTGGTGCTCGAAGGCGAGATTTTCCCCGCTCTCAAATATAATATCGCGGGCGTGAATTATTATTTCTCGATGGGACTACCCTCGATCGTCTCGATCGCGGTGTGCATGAGCATCGCGAACCTTTGGGGCCGGGTGTTCGGGAAGAAGGCGGAGAAGAGCGATCCCGAGTGAGCCAGTTCGGTGATGGCCTTAGATGGCGGCCCTATGCCGCCCTCCGCCGCCATTGGCTCACGCTCAGCCACACCGCCGAAACCAGGAAGTAGAAGGCGCCGACTGCGGCATAGCCGGCCACGTTGGTGATGGACGGTGGCATCGGCATCTGCGCCTGCACGATGAAAAACGCGCCTGCCAGCGCTGATTGGCCGCCGCTCAGGATCATCGCCCACTGTGCGCCATAGCTCTTCCAGCGGCGGACCGCGGTGCCGAGTTGAAGCAAGCCGGACAGGATCGCCCATACGCCGAACACGCCGAGCACCCAGTTCATGCTCATCGCCAGCGCGAGAACCACCGCGAGCGTCGTCGCCACACTGACCGCGACGTTGAACGTCTGCGTGCGATTGCGGCCCAATCCTCCACTGCGCGAGGCGTCGACAAAATTGGCCAGGGCATCCCAAGCGGGATAAGCCACGAGCAAAACCGCCGCAATCACCCAGGACTGCTGTCCGACCGTAAAGGCAGCCGCCACCCAGACGGCCGAGAACGCCGTCCGGGCAAAATAATAGAGCTTGAGCCATTGTTGCTGGCC
>JAQGJO010000268.1 GCA_028290595.1 Hyphomicrobiales bacterium
GGCGATCGGAATGCAAGACCGATAAAGGCCGCGACGAAGACGATCTCTATCGTTAAGCCGCGGCTGAGCTTGTCGATCATGATGGCGCTGTTGCGCGCCGCGATGGCGGACAAACCCGTTACCTCGATCTTATAGCCGGGATATGTCGCGCGCAGGCCGGCCAGTTTGCGGTCGAGAGCGTCGATGACTGGCAACAATTTGCTCGCGTCGGCATCGGGGACGCGGCCGCTGACAATGGCTGCATCTTCCTTTTGCGAGATGAACCGGCCGGTCAGATAACGCGGCAGCATATCGACGTATTGCTTGAGCGTCGCAACGTCCGATTTGCCAGCCCTTTCCGCTAACCACCGGCGCAGCGTCTCAATTGACCACACATTGCCCACGCCGGCCTGCCGTTCCACGAGGGAATGCACGTCGGCAAGGACCGCGAGCGTTTCGGGGGAGTATAACGATTGTCCTGGGGGGAACTCGATCAAAACATCGACCGGGTTGGCGCCCGTCAGCTTGAGGTCAAGCCGCTCGCTGGCGCGTGTCGCCTGCTCGTGATCCGGCACTTGATCGGCGAGCCGGTAGCGCGGTTGGAGCTGGGCATAGGCGTAGGATAGCGCGACCACCAGAAGCAAGCTCGCGAGTGTGTAAAGTCCTGGACGCCGCACCATGCGGACGGCGATCCAGCCGCAAAATCGACGGAGTACATCCAGCGCGCTGTCGACGCCCCTGACACTTGCAACGAAGGCAGCCTCGTTGCGGATCAGCAACATACCGAGCGCCGGAATAAAAGTGAGCACGGCGAGCAGCGCGATCACGGTGCTAACGAGCCCGGCTTCGCCGAAGGTCCGGATGAGGTCAGAGGTTGAAAATTGCAGGGCAATGAACGAAATGGCGGCGGTCGCATGCGTGAGCACACAGGCGGGCCCCGCGATAAACAATGCATGGCGGAAGGCATTGTATTTATCATCGCCAGCCAGCAAACGATCGCGGGCAGCGAAAGTGAGCTGCATGCTGTCGGAAAAGCTGATGACCATGATGAGTGGCGTCATTACGTTTAGAAAGATATTCAGTCTAAAATCGAGCCAACCCAGCGCGCCAAGTGCCAATAGAATAGCGCCGAGCGGCGGTGCGGCGGCGATGATCATGAATGACAGGCGCCGGAAGAACAGCGCAGCGATTAGGCAGCCAATCGCAAATCCAAGCGTGTTGTAAACCAGGCGGTCGCGCTGGATGGCATGCCGGATTTCGAGTTGCATCACCGGAACGCCTGAGAGTTCGCCCTTTAATCCGGTGCCGGCGAGATGCTGGTTTACGGATGCTCTAACTTCATCGATCACGCGGGTGAGGGCGTTGCCGTTGACGATCGATGGATCAAGCGCGAGCACAATGAGGGTGAGGTTGCCGTCGGGTGAGACCAGCTTGTTTCGAATGATTTCATTCGACAAAACTCTGTCCACCAATGTTTTATACTCGTCACCTTGGGGCAGCGGATTGGGGAAAAGCGGCGCTGGAAGTTGTCCGTTCTCTGGGGGTTGGCGCGCCGAGAACAGCGAAATGATGCCCCGGGTACCATCGACGAGCTGAAGGTCAGTGACTAATTCGCGGATTTTCTCGAGCGAAGACCGGTCGAACAGTGTTGCGCCTTCGACGACAATCAACACGTCGAATTCGGTCGACGGAAAGCGATGTGTCACGTCCTGATACGTCCTGTACTCGGCGGTATCGGAACGAAACAATTGGCTCAGCGAGTCATCGACTTTTAGCCGCGCGACGCCAAGCGCGGCCAGCGCGCAAAGAACGGCGAAGACGACGACGGACAAGAGCGGGTAAGAGAGAGAAATTAGTCCGATGCGTTCAATGCCAAGCGCAAGATTTCGCGGTTTGATCGCCCGGTTTGTCGAGTCCAGTGGTGTCTGCGATGTGCTCACTGAGCGCTGACCAATTTTTACAAGCCCCGTTATGCGCTCATTCTCGGTCGCTCAGGTGTCACTGAGCCAAACCGGCGCTCGATGTAATCGATCACCATCGCCTGGAAGTCGGCCGACAGCGTCGGGCCGCGCAAGGTCGCGACCTTCTTGCCGTCCACGAAGACCGGCGCGGTCGGCGTTTCGCCGGTGCCGGGCAGCGAGATGCCGATGTCGGCGTGCTTGCTCTCGCCCGGTCCGTTGACGATGCAGCCCATCACCGCGACGTTGAGCGTCTCGACGCCGGGATAACGTGTCTTCCATTCCGGCATCGAGGTGCGAATGAAATTCTGGATGTCGCCGGCCAGTTGCTGGAACGTGGTCGACGTCGTGCGGCCGCAGCCGGGGCACGCCGCGACCAGCGGCACGAAGGTGCGCAGGCCCATGGTCTGCAGCAGTTCCTGCGCGACCTGGACCTCGAGCGTGCGATCGCCATTCGGCTCCGGGGTCAGCGAGACGCGGACGGTGTCGCCGATGCCTTGTTGCAGCAGCACGCCCATCGCGGCGCTTGAGGCCACGATGCCCTTGGAGCCCATGCCGGCTTCGGTGAGGCCCAGATGCAGCGCGTAGTCGGAGCGCTTCGCCAGTTCGACGTAGACAGCGATGAGATCCTGCACCGCCTAGACCTTGGCCGACAGGATGATGCGGTTTTTCGCCAGGCCGATGTCCTCGGCGCGCGCCGCCGACAGCAGCGCCGACTGCACCATGGCCTCGTGCGTGACCGCGCGGGCGCCGCGCGGCGCCGCGGAGGCCGAGTTCTCATCCATCAGCTTCGTCAAAAGTTCCTGATCGAGCGAGCCCCA